>JAHIPI010000012.1 GCA_018894435.1 Candidatus Omnitrophota bacterium
AAAATTCGATAATCCCTATGAGATAATACGAACATTTGATAGGTTTATCAGGCCGGATGAGGGATTCTTCCTTCTCTGTGAACAAAATGGGCTATATATTCCTTTTTTGAATTGGAATGAAAAACCGCCCGTTCCGCCGTTTCCCCCAAAGCCGCCGTTTGAGGAAAGAGTAAGCTACACTGGGAAACTTGATATGGTTTGCGGCATACCGGAAAATATGCCGCCATATGAGTTTGCTATTTTTCCGTATAACGAAAAAAAAGCTATATCGTTGATGACAACAACAGACGATGTTAAGGCGCAGTTGTCCGCGATTTACCAGGCTGAAGACCTGTGTACGGTAGAAGGGGTAATGAAGCACATACGTTGGGGCGGATACTGGCCAGGAGAGTCATCGCATGAAGAGGATGTTTTGATGGTTAACACGGTTAAAAAAGTATATTCCATGGATCCGGTGATGGCTGAGCTGAAGGCAAGAGAATACCTGGCCGGGCTATTAGGCGTAGATCAGGGCGAGATAACGATAGTCGGCTCTTACGATGCTACAATACAAAAGGACGGAGAAATAGAGCGCAGAATAGTAGGAGTTGCAATCAGAGTAGTAACATTAAAATATAATGAGCGCGAATATCTTGTCAAGACAACGTGTGCTATATATCCCGGCGCTGAATGGGGCAGCTTCCAGGTTCTGCTGTTCCTTTAAGGAGATGATTAACATGAAAAAGAACTGGATCAAGATTATTTTGATCGCCATATTTGTCGTGACTAACGTCGCTACCTTCATCTTCGCGCAGGGCAAGATCAAAATTGTAGAGAAGATTGTGACGATATACAAGGAAATCGGAACGAAGAACGCGGCATTGCCGGTAGATGCGGGTCAGAAAAAGACGGAAGTTGCATTTGCGGGCTCGGGTGCACTGAAAAAAACCACGCTTAATTTTAACGATGCCGATTATCTCATTGATAGCAAAGAATCAGAAGAAACCGGACGAACGCAAAATAAAGAAGGCGGAATGGTGAAAGATTCTGCCAGCCAGGATGAGCCGGATAAGAAAGTAACGGCAACATTAAGTCCTTCCGATACACAGGAGTTTTATGATTTCAGCAGTGATTATGAAGTTTATAGTGAACCCTCAGCGGAAGCGGTGAGGGTTGCCGGCGAAAGTATCCCTATACCGCAATTGCCGCTTTTTGATACGGATTTTGAGTCAAGCGTTGATGTAGGCGGATATGAGGATATTGCGTTGCCACAACTACCTGATCTTAGTTGAGTTATAACAAATGTGTGCGAATTAAGTTAGTATTAAAAAAAGTTTGATATTTGCCCTTGTTTTTATTGGAGTTTAATGGTATACTTGTACGTAGTAGGCTAACATATTATGGTAGTAGCAATTATGAGGTATTAAAGGCGGTTTTTTTTATTCATCTTTCTTCAGCGATTTAAAAAGTTTTACAACAGGTGAGATTATGTATTACGCTTGGAAAATGAAAAAGATATATTTAAGGGTAATCTTAGTCATCCTCATTTCGGGATTACTATGCCCTCAGGCCCTATTGGCCGAGGAGCAGCCTTATGAAGTCAGAGAGGGAGATGAAAAGCCGTTGGTCTCTTTCGACGAGTATGAAAACTTGAAATTACGGGAAGAAGAGCTTCTTACGGAGAAGCAAAATGTGGAAGTTGCAGAGGAAACTTTGATAAGCGAAAAAATCCAGAATATCATAACGGCTATTGAAACTGATAAGTATTTTATAACAAGAGAAGAATATTCAGATAAAATAATGAAAATTGTCGTACACTCCAAAGAAGATGATGAAAAAAACATAAATATTGAATTTAACGAAAATAAGGTGAACACACTCAGCGAGACAAGAATAGAATATAAAGGAATTGTGTTTTTAGTATATTTAAAGTTAGGCAATAAAGAAGCAGAACAACTTCCCGCTACGTTGGATGAAAATATCGATGACCTGTTCCATTTCCTCGATAAAGCTATAAATGCATCTAGCGCAACTACGTTATCCGAGTCAAGTGGCAGCACAACAATGTCGCAACAAGTTGAATCAGCCACTCACCCAAGCAAAACGTATGAATCTAAGCTAGACAGCAGTCCAAACGTACCGGGTGAATTTGGATCTCTTACTTTTCCCGACCTGTCGCCATTACTTAATAACTTATTTGCCGCTTTAGATCAATCTTTTAACGACGCTCCTGTTGCGGAAACGGAATCTACCGATAATAATAGCGATTCCATATTTAAAGCGCCGGAAATTAAGGATAGTAAAAGCGAAACAGCCGCGTTTGTAAGAAAAGAGATCGGCAAGCTGGCGGAAGCGCACAATTTGGCCAAAAGCGCATTTTATAAGAAGACAGCAAAATATTACAGTAAGCTTGCGTCAGCTCTCGAAAAGGCGCATTGGCTTTGGATGGCGCAAGGGTTAGATATACGTTTATACATTAACGCTGAAGGCGAATTCATAGATTCTGAGGAGGCAAGGAAAATAATCGAAGGGGCCGTAGATTATCTATACGGGAATGTTCCGACTGCGGAAAGGGAGCTGGCTTTAAGGGGCGAAATATTTGAACTTGAAAAAACGCTTAGAGCTGAATATATAGACCCGGCGCTGGAATCTTACAAGGACAAAATCCAGAAAGCATCCATGGAATGTTACGATTCCATTAATGAAGAAATAAAAGTTCTTATAAATCCCTCCATTAACTACGTAGATGGCGCAGTGGAAGTAATAATCATCCTCCCCGAAGAGTCTGCAAAATAATTCCCTGCATAATATTGGGGTCAGACCCTCGTTATGTTAACTACAAGTTATTGGGGTCTGACCCCAAATGCTTCCTATCTAAGCGCTACTTCATGCAAGATAGTATATATCGCACCTTCTCGCACAAGGATGCTTTGAAATAGAGTGATTTTCGAAGCGGCCATCGCAAGAGGCGGAACTTTTAAAGAAGCAAAAGCATTCTTTAGCGCATTCTTATCCTTCAAAAAATCTATCCTGCCCAGCGTGAGATGCGGATGAAAAGCCCGGCCTTCTTTTTCTATACCAAATTCTGAAACCTTATCATCAATAGCGTTAGCAAGCGCCGTACTTTCCCCGCTGCCTTTATTTATCCCTATCCATATTACCCTTGGCCGCTCAAGGGTCGGGAATGCGCCGAGAGAGGAGAGGCCTAGGATAAAAGGTTTCGCGCTTTGCGTGATCGCCGCTAAAACGGTTCTTACCGATTCCACCGCGTGGGTGTCTATATGGCCGAGAAATTTAAGGGTAAGGTGGATGTTGTCGGGCTTTACCCACTTTACTCCGAAGATTTTGGGTTTGAGTTCGTCCTCGATTTGTTGGAGGGCAGCCTTTATTTCCGGCGAAAGTTCTATTGCTATGAAACTTCGTATCGTCTCGCTCATGTTGACATAATTGGGGTCAGACCCTAACCATTGTAGTTAACATAACGAGGGTCTGACCCCAAAGCCTTTCTCAAGATATCCAGTGCCGCAATTGAAACCTGTAACTTGACGTCAAACCGGTTTCCAATAAAACGGCGTTCTAAGCAGACAACCTTGCGACGATTTGCAAGGGCTATATAAACAAGTCCGACAGGTTTTTTCTTCGTACCTCCGGTAGGCCCTGCTATACCGGTGACTGCAAGCGCGAAATCCGTGCCTGCCTTGGCACGTATACCTTTTGCCATGGCGACGGCGACAGGACGGCTTACGGCCCCGTATTTTCTTATTAAATCAACAGGCACGCCTAATTCAACCATCTTTGACGCGTTGCTATATGTTATCACGCCCATCTTAAAATAACGCGAACTTCCCGGGACATTGGTGATGCGGTTTGCGATGAGCCCGCCGGTGCATGATTCGGCAGTCGCTAAGGTAAGGTGTCTTTTGGTAAGGATTTTACCTATTACTGATTCCAGAGTATCGTTGTCAAAACCATATACTATATCGCCTAACACGCTGACTATGCGTACTTCGGCCTTTCTTATCTTTTTAAGCGCTGTGCTCTCATTCTTTGCCTTTGTAGTAATCTTTATATCGACCTCACCGAGCGAAGCGTATATGCCGACTGTGACATTGCCTTTCATCTCAAGAAAGCGCCTCACTTTTTTGTTTACCGCAGATTCCGGCGCGCCTGCAGTTCTTACGGTCCTTGTAAATATTACCGCGCGCCTTTTATATTTTTTCCTTAGATACGGGATCACCGAGTTTTCAAAAATAGGTATCAGTTCCCGAGGCGGGCCGGGAAGGGCGATTATGCTCTTTTTACCGTATTCGATTATTGAAGCTGGAGCTGTTCCGACGAGGTTCAGTATAGCGGTAGCGCCTTTAGGGATATGGGCCTGCCGTTTATTGTCCGGAGGCATCTTTATGCGCCTTTTTTTAAAATGGCTTTCTATGCTGCGGAGCACCTTTTCGTCAAATACGAGAGGCACCGAAAGCGCAGAAGCTATCGCGTTGATTGTTACGTCGTCAACAGTGGGGCCTAGGCCGCCGGTCGTTATGATTATATCAGATCGCCCAAACGCCGTATGCACCGCCTCGGAAAGGCGGCCGGGATTGTCGCCAACCACCGATTGATAAAATATATCTATACCTTCGGCTGCGAGCTTACGCGCCAGATAGGAGGCGTTAGTATTGACAATATGACCCAGCAACAGTTCGCTGCCCACACATATTATTTCGGCGGAAATTGCCATTTTTACTCTTTCGGTTCCATTGGTATGATTATATACTAACCCCGTGTATTGCACAAGAATTTTGTCATTCGGCACATTTTATAAGATTTTTTGAAAGAAAAGTGCCGTCCCATTCGTATATATAGGTGGGAGGTGTAAAAATGGCCTGTTCGAGTGTCAAGTCTGAGCGTAGTCGAAGGGTTGACAAAGCAGGCCGCAAAAGGTATAATGAAACTCTAACTATGCAGTCCCTCGCGTTGCTTCCCTAGATGACCTCGGGACTCCCGTTGGTCGCGGGACGAATTACAGGTAAGCGATAGAGGGAAAATTCGGAGGCAATATGACGAAGGCAATTAAGGAAGAAGAGACGAAAAAGACGGAAAAGAGCGAAAAGAGCGATAAGGCTAAGGCGCTCGATTTAGCTATAGAACAAATCGAAAAACACTTCGGAAAGGGTTCCATCATGAAACTTGGCGCGGATTATCACGTTAATATTCCCGCTATTCCGACGGGCTCCATCGGAATAGATGCCGCGTTAGGGGTAGGCGGCGTACCGAGAGGCAGAGTCATAGAAATATTCGGGCCGGAGGCGAGCGGTAAGACGACTTTGACGCTTTCCATAATCGCGCAGTCGCAGAAACAAGGCGGCCAGGCAGCTTTTATAGATGCCGAACACGCGTTTGATTCCACTTACGCAAAGAAGATAGGCGTCAATCTGGACGACCTTCTGATCTCTCAACCGGATACGGGAGAACAGGCGCTGGACATAACAGAGACGCTGGTGCGCAGTAATGCCGTTGACGTAGTAGTGATAGATTCTGTTGCGGCACTTACGCCGCGCGCCGAAATAGAAGGCGAAATGGGCCAATCGCATATGGGACTTCAAGCGCGCCTTATGAGCCAGGCACTTCGAAAGCTTACGGCTGCTATAAGCAAATCTAAGACATGCGTGATTTTCATAAACCAGATAAGAGAAAAGATAGGCGTCATGTTTGGTAACCCCGAGACGACGACCGGCGGCCGGGCCCTTAAGTTTTATGCATCAATAAGAATAGATTTAAGGAGGATAGCATCGCTCAAAAAGGGCGAAGAGGTGGTGGGAAACCGAGTCCGGGCCAGCATAGTGAAGAACAAAGTCGCCCCGCCTTTCAGAAAAGCAGAATTCGATATTATGTACGACGAGGGCATATCGCGCGCGGGTGGAGTGCTTGACGTGGCAGAGGCGATGGAGATCATCAAAAAGACCGGCACATGGCTATCCTATGGCGACGACAAGATAGGCCAGGGGAAAGAGAATGCGCGTATTTATTTAAAAGAAAATCCGAAAGTGCTTGAGAAGATAGAAAAGGAAATTAGAGAAAAAATCAAATAAGCGAGGTGGAATAATATGTTCAGCTGGATAAAAAGACATAAGATCGGTTCGCTGGCGCTGGTACTAGTCCTTGGTATTATAGTAGGCCTGGTTATTGCCGCTAAATTCAATTTACCTTCAAGGTCAGATGCAGCCTCGCCTGAAAAGGCAGCGCTTAAAGCCGTTACTGTAACGGGGGAGATCGACATACAGAACGCGTTCATAAATGTTGCGGAGACTGTGGGGCCGGCGGTGGTGAGCATTGTAACAGAAACGACGCAGAAAGTCCCGGCGCAGCGCTTTCAATTTGGTACGCCGAAACAATTTGCGGGCCCTCACGCCGAAGAGTTTAATAAGTTTTTCAAGGACTTTTTCGGCGATGTCCCGGAACGCGAATTTAAACAGCAGGGGCTTGGTTCCGGTGTAATAATAGATGAAGAAGGCTATATAATTACCAATGACCATGTGGTAAGCGGCGCGAGTAAAATAAGTGCGATTCTGCCTGACGGAAGGCGCTTTGATGCCGAGCTGAAAGGAACCGACCCCAGGAGCGACTTAGCCATTATAAAGATAAAAGCGAAGGACCTGCCCGTGGCATTATTCGGAGATTCCGATTCGCTTAAAACGGGCCAGTGGGTAGTTGCGATAGGAAATCCGTTTGGTATTGCGGTAAATAACCCAAAACCGACAGTTACAGTAGGTGTTATCAGCGCTTTGCACAGGTCTCTTCCGCTGGGCGGCGTTCAACAAAGCAGGAATTATATAGACCTTATTCAGACGGATGCTGCCATAAACCCCGGCAATAGCGGCGGACCGCTTTGCGACCTGAATGGCCGCGTAATAGGGCTGAATGTAGCCATATATTCCACAACAGGCGGATATCAGGGCATCGGTTTTGCTGTGCCGGTCAATGCGCTTAAAAATATTTTGGATGACCTTATTGAGGGAAGAAAGGTCTTATACGGCTGGCTCGGAGTCACCGTCCAGGAGATATCTCAGGAGATGGCCGAATATTTTAAGATCGGAGATAGAAAGGGCGTGATAGTTGCGGAGGCCATAAAAGACGGCCCTGCCGATAAGGGCGGCGTAAAATCGGGCGACATAATAATGAAATTCAACGGAAAAGTCATAGACAGCGTTCAGATGCTTTTGAAATTTGTCGGCGAGGCAAAAGTGGATCAAAGGGCCCAGCTCGTTATTATGCGGGACGGCAAAGAGCTGGCCGTAGATATAGTATTGGGAGAAAGGCCGGCAGAAGAAGTCCTCGCAAAAGGCAAGGGCGCCGAAGAAGAGGCCGGCGAAGCCCTCACTAGCACAGAATGGCGCGGCATGCAGGTAACTGACATCACTGACGAAATCGCCGCGCAGCTTAACGTTGCGAAGGGAGACGGCGTTGTGATAATAAAGATGGATGATGATAGTCCGGCATATGAGGCGGGCCTCAGAACCGGGCTTGTGATAAAAGAGATAAATAAGGCCGCTGTAAAAAATGTGGCCGATTATAATAAAGCCGTCCAAGGCGCGAAGGGCAATGTCCTTGTGAGGACTAATAAGGGCTTTGTTATATTAAAAGAACCCGAGAAAAAAGATTAAATAAGGGAGGCCTGAACATGACAAAGACAAAAGAAAGACGCAGGCAGTATCTGGTAAATAAGAAACTGCAGCTTGAATTTGTCAGATTACTTATCATGCAGGCGGCCGTACCTATAATAGTGCTCGGCGCGTCGCTGTACATAGTAAATAATATGTATCTTTTGCGTATGCAGGCCATAGTAGGCAGTTCAATCATATCGGATGCCGAGATACGGGGCATATTGAACTTTTCTATATTTGCGATGCTCGCGCTTTTGGTAATAACAGCCATTTTGCTATGGTATCTTGGTATAAGGTTTTCTCATCAAGTAGCGGGGCCCCTCCACAAACTTGAAAAGAGCATGGATAAGCTGGCGAGCGGGGAAAAGGTAGAGCTGATACATTTCCGAAAGACCGATATCATAAACGGCCTCGGCGATAAATTTAATGCCATTGCCAAAAGGTACAATCTGATCAAACAATGAAAACGGATGCCGGCGAGCTCAGAAGAGCAAGACAATCCGCATATGGACTGTTAAAATATAGAGAGAGAAGCCTAAAAGAGATCGCCGACAGGTTGAAAGAGAAAGGGTTTTCTCCCGATATTTGCGCTAATGTGATAGCCGAGCTTCAAAAGCTCGGCTATCTAGATGATGTGCGCTTTGCGAACGCGCTGGCGCAGGATATCCTGAAGTTTAATCCGGCAGGTGTAAGTTTTATACGTTCAAAGCTTTATTCGAAGGGTGTCCCGGCCGGGGTAGCCGATGCAGTAATCTCCGCCATTAAAGAAGATTATAACGAAAACGAAACCGCGCGCAGATTAGCGGTAATGAAAGCTAAAAGGCTAGAAGACATAGAGCCGCGTAAGGCGAAGCAGAGGATTTATGGCTTCCTCACGCGCCGTCGTTTCAACCATGATATAATATTAGATGCGCTAAGTGAGATCTTTAAAGATGACAGGTAATGAGATAAGAAATAAATACTTAAAGTTTTTTGAATCCAAAAAGCACAGGATAATCCAAAGCGATTCGCTTGTCCCCGCAAATGATTTCTCCGTCCTATTCACTTCCGCAGGCATGAGTCAATTCAAAGAACAGTTTATGGGGCTGAACATAACTTTCAAAAGGGCCGCGAGCTCGCAGAAGTGCCTTCGGACAGGAGACATTGAAAAGGTCGGCAAGACCGCAGGGCACCATACTTTTTTTGAGATGCTGGGCAATTTTTCTTTCGGAGATTATTTTAAGAAAGAAGCCATTGCCTGGGCGTGGGAATTTATGACTTCCGAGCTTAAGCTTCTGCCTGAGAAACTCTGGGTGTCGGTATATAAAGACGACGATGAGGCTTGCAATATATGGAAGAACGACATAAAGATCCCGGTAGAGAGGATTAAAAGATACGGCGCGGACGATAATTTCTGGCCGCAAAATGCTATTAGTGACGGCCCTGACGGGCCTTGCGGCCCTTCGAGCGAAATATTTTATGACAGAGGCGAGGATGTGGGGTGTAAGACCAGGCATTGCGAGCCGTCCTGCAGCTGCGGCAGGTTTGTAGAGGTGTGGAATCTTGTATTTACGCAATTTAATCGGGCCGGAAAGAATAAAGTTACTCCCCTCAAAAACAAGAATATAGATACAGGGATGGGGCTCGAGAGGATAGCAAGCGTTATGCAGGGTGTTCGGACCAATTTTGAAACGGACCTTTTTATCCCCATAACAGATGCTATATGCGGATTATCGGATAGCGGAAATAGGGAAAAAGTTAATGCGATTGCCGACCATATGAGGGCGGCAGTCTTTATGATATCGGACGGTGTACTGCCATCCAATGAGGAGAGAGGCTACGTTTGCCGGATGTTGATAAGAAGGGCGTTCACTTTTGGAAAAGAACTGGGCATAGAAACACCTTTTCTTTATAAATTGGCGCAGCCCGTAGCAAGGGTCATGAAAGAACCTTATCCTGAAATCGAAACCATGAGAGAAAATATCGCCGATGTCATTTTAAATGAAGAGAAGAAGTTTGAAAAGACGTTGGCGGAAGGCGAAAGGATTATTCAGGGAAAAAAGATCATCACGGCCGAGGACCTTTTCAATTTATATGATACTTGCGGCGTCCCTTTTGGGATAGCCAAGCGAAGCGCGGAAAAAAAAGGAATCCCCGTAGAAAAGGGCGCGCTGGAGGGGGCAAAAGAGTTTATGGAGCGACAGAGAGAGCTTGCCAGGTCTAAAAGCAAGATGAGCAAATCAATATTTGATGATTCCAAAAGCGAAGATACAATTAAGAAACTTTCGGAGTCATTGAAAAAGACCGTTTTTCTGGGATATTCCGGCCTTGAGACTGGCGCAAAGGTCCTGGCGATCGTTAAGGGGGGAAGTAAGATCAAATCCGCGAAAAGCGGCGATAAGGCGGAGATCATACTGGATGAAACGCCATTTTACGGCGAATCGGGCGGACAGATAGGCGATTCCGGAGAGATTGCCGGCCGTTCAGGTAAGGCGCGTGTTCTGGGTACTAAAAAAGTCGGGAACGTGACTGTTCACATCGCTGAAGTTACAAAAGGTGAAATAAAAGAAGGCAGCAGTATTAAGGCGCTTGTTGATAAGGACACACGGCTGGATATTGCGCGAAACCACACCGCGACGCACCTGCTTCATTATGCCCTCAGGGAAGTTTTGGGAAAACATGTCAAGCAGTCGGGATCGCTCGTGGCTAAAGAGAGGCTGCGGTTCGACTTTACCCATTTTAAAGCGGTGGATAGAAGAGAGCTTGACCGCATAGAAGAGATAGTCAATGAATTGATAAGAGAGAATATTAAAGTTAAATCAGAGAATCTTTCGCAAGGCGAGGCAAAGAAGAAGGGCGCCATAGCGCTCTTTGGAGAAAAATACGGAAAGAAAGTCAGGATGATTTCCGTTGGAGAATGCTCTAGAGAGCTTTGCGGCGGGACACACCTTGACTATACAGGCCAGATAGGACTTTTCAGGATAGTAAGCGAGGGTTCGGTAGCAAGCGGCATGCGGCGCATAGAAGCGATTACAGGAAGGCGCGCATACAAGAGCGTTCGGGACGATGAAGAACTCATATCGGATACAGCGTCCCTTTTAAAGACGACAAAAGCAAATCTTAAAAAGGCGGCGGAAGAGGCAATACTTAAAGCTAAGAGCCTTACAAAAGAAGGGGTCAAAGAAAATAAGGTAGCTGCTCTTGATATTGAAGGTTTAATCGCAAAATCAGAAGATATGGATGGCATAAAAGTCGTATCGGCCGATATTGCGAATGCCGACATAACGGTGCTTAGGGATATAGCCGATGACATAAAGAGAAAGGCCGGATCATCCCTAGTAGTACTCGGTTCGTCAGTCGAAGGAAAAGTATCGCTTGTCTGCTCTGTCAGTGACAAAGCGGTAGCCAGAGGCCTTGACGCGGGAAATATAATCAAAAAGGTCGCCTTTATAGTAGGCGGTTCGGGCGGAGGTAGGCCGACATTTGCCCATGCGGGCGGCAGGGACGTCAATAAGCTGAAAGAGGCGCTTAGAGAGGCCTTAAATATAGTTCGGAGGGAGATCAAAAAGTGAAAGTACTCAAGCTTACCGGAAAGCAATTTGAGAAATTAAGCCGGAGAAATCTCGCAAGAAATAAAAGGGTAATCAGCAGTGTCGAGAAGATACTGGAGGACGTGAGGCAGGCAGGCGACGAGGCGGTCCTTAAGTATACACGAAAATTCGATAAGGTCAAGCTTTCGGCAAAAGAGTTGAAGGTATCGGAACGCGAAACGAACGGCGCGTATCAGGATATAAGCCCCGATTTTGTGAATAATCTTAAACTTATAATCGACAACATAAGCAAATTCTACAAGAGGCAATTTAAGAAATCGTGGAAGATTTTGGATGAGGACGGCGTAATGCTCGGAGAGAAGCATGAGCCGCTTGATACGGTGGGCGTATATGTCCCGAGCGGAACAGTGCCTTTGATATCAAGCGTATATATGACGGTACTTCCGGCGCGGCTTGCGGGAGTGAAACGCATAATACTCGCAACCCCGCCCAATAAATATAAAAGCGTCGACCCCCATATTTTGGTCGTAGCAAATTTGCTTAAAGTGGATGAAGTCTATAAAGTCGGCGGCGCTCAGGCCATAGCGGCACTTGCGTTTGGGACGAAGACGATACCCAGGGTTGACAAGATAATAGGCCCGGGCAATCAATATGTAACGGAAGCAAAGAGGCAGGTATTCGGATATTGCGATATAGATATGATAGCGGGGCCGAGTGAGGTAGTAGTTTTGGCAAACCAGAACTCAAACCCGGAATATGTAAAAGCGGATCTTCTCGCGCAGGGTGAACACCACATGGGCCTGGCTATTTTAGTTACGAATTCAAAGAAGCTTGCGCGTATGATGCGTCGCGAAGTCGAAAAAGGATATATAATCCTCGTAAGGAATATGGAAGAGGCGGTTTCGGTAATAAACGATATTGCGCCTGAACATCTGGAGATACAAATAAAAAATGCCCAGAAGGTCATAAAAAAAATAAAGAATGCCGGCGCTATATTTATAGGGCCTTATTCGCCTACAGCCGTAGGAGATTATGTTGCGGGGCCTTCGCATGTTCTCCCGACCGGCGGGACTGCCCGTTTCTTTTCAGGGCTAGGCCTTTCGGATTTTGTAAAGAGCATCCATGTGATAAGTTATACGAAAAAAGGGCTTGAAAAAGCGCGTGCCAGCTTGGAAAAATTAGCGGAAATGGAAGGCCTGCCGAAGCACTTGGAATCGGTTAGGGCGCGTTTTAAGTAAGCCATAGAAGCCGTAACCAGAAGCGATAAGTCTGGTTGTAATGCCATACGGCGGGACATGTTCCGTGGTACTAATCTGGCAATTCTAACCAGGTTAGATTTGTCAGGTTGCGAGGAACGTGTCCCGCGTCAACGCAAGACGGAGAAAAATATGAAAAAGAGAGAAGCGCCTATAGACAGGAAGACCAAAGAAACAGCGATAACCGGTAAATTGATCATAGACGGCGGGGGAAAGACAGATATAAAAATCAAGGTAGGCTTTTTAAAACATATGCTTGATTTATTTGTCTTTTGGGGTCATTTTGATTTAAATCTAAATGTAGAAGGCGACTTAGAGGTTGATCAGCATCACACGAATGAAGATGTAGGAATATGTTTAGGTAAAGCGTTTAAAAAGGCGTTGGGCGATTGCACGGGTATTAACCGTATGGGTTCCGCCGAGGTTCCAATGGATGAAGCACAGGCTAAAGTTGTGATTGATATTAGCGGGCGGTACGCGTTTAGCAAAAAAATTTTCACAGAAGTTCAATCAGCATCAACCGCTTGGTTAAAAGAAGAAGGATATTCATTTAATGATGGTATGGATTTTATAGATAGTTTTGCAAAAAATCTTAATGCAAATATACATGTAGACATATCTTCTGGTGATGATTTGCACCATATATTAGAGGCCGTTTTCAAAGCATTTGGAAAAGCGCTGGATCAAGCAACACAAATTGATCCGCGGCGCAAAGAAGTTCCCTCAACAAAAGGGATAATTTAGTGATAGCAGTAATCGACTACGGAATGGGAAACCTGGGCAGCGTATCCAAGGCCCTTAAAAGTTTAGGCGCTGAAGTCAAAGTAACTGCGGCGTGTGCCGATCTGAAAAAAGCGGATAAAATAGTTTTGCCGGGCGTAGGCGCTTTTAAGGACACTATGGACGCCCTTGCAAGGCTTGGGCTTTCGGAGGCGCTTAAAGACGTGATTCTTTCAAAAAAACCGTATCTCGGTATATGCCTTGGGCTCGAGATTCTTTTTGAAGAAAGCACAGAAGGCGGAAAAAACGACGGGCTTGGTATTTTAAAGGGCGATGTGGCCAGGTTTGAAGACAGCATTCTTAAGGTGCCGCATATAGGATGGAATCAGATAAGGCAGAAGAAGGCCGCTTGCCCCTTATTGAAAGGGATATTGGACGATGCCTTTTTCTATTTTGTTCACTCCTATTATGTGCGGCCTAAAGATAAAGACGTGGTGGCTTCTGTGACTGATTACGGCGTCGAATTTGCGTCTTTTGTATGGCAGGACAATATATACGCGGTTCAATTCCATCCCGAAAAAAGCCAGGAAAACGGCATAAGATTTTTGGAGAACTTTATAAGGTTATAGCATGAAAGTAATTCCGGCAATAGACATTAAAAACGGCAATGTCGTACGCCTTGTAAGGGGCGACTACGAGCAGATAACAGTATATTCTGCCGATCCGTCGGACATGGCAAGACGATGGCATTCGCAGGGCGCGAGTTTATTACATGTGGTCGATCTTGACGGCGCCCTTTTGGGCGAGCCGAAGAATATGGATTTTGTATCCATGATAGTAAAATCCGTAAGTATACCGGTTGAGCTGGGGGGAGGTATCCGGAGCCTGGAGTCCATAAAGTGGGCATTTAATATAGGAGTCGCAAAGGTTATTTTAGGCACAAAAATAGTTGAAGATATGGAGTTTATATCGACTGCCATTAAGCGGTACGGCGAAAAAGTGGTAGTTTCTATAGATGCCAAAAGCGGCTTTGTGATGATGCAGGGATGGACCAAGACATCGACCATAAACGCCATAGATATGGCCAGGCGCATGGAGCACCTGGGCGCGTCTTCCGTGATTTATACCGATGTGACCGCAGACGGGACCCTGTCGGGGCCCAATCTTACGAGGATAGATAATTTTATGAATAACGTCAATATTCCTGTTATTGTAGCCGGCGGCATATCCTCGGTGGACGACCTTAGAAAATTGTGCGCGCTTAACAGAAAAAACCTAGTGGGCGCCATAGTAGGTAAGGCACTTTATGAAGGCGATGTAAACCTCAGGGAGGCGATATCCGCATGCTTGCGAAGAGAATAATACCCTGTCTGGACGTTAAAGAAGGAAGAGTCGTCAAGGGCGTAAATTTTGTAAAATTGCGCGATGCGGGCGATCCCGTTGAGCACGCAAAGCTCTATGATAAAGAAGGCGCGGATGAACTCGTATTTCTGGATATAACTGCTTCGCACGAGAAAAGAAAGACGATGGTGGATGTAGTAAGCCGCATAGCGGAATGCGTCTTTATGCCGTTCACCGTCGGAGGCGGGATAAGCGAGCTCGAAGATGTAAGAAAACTTTTAAATGCCGGATGCGACAAAGTATCCATAAATACCGCAGCCGTAAAAAAACCTGATTTTATAAAAGAATCATCCGCTAAATTCGGAAGCCAGTGTATAGTTTTGGCGATAGATGCAAAACTGAAGCAGGGGGCGAAGGATAAATGGGAAGTATATATAAACGGCGGCAGGGATAATACCGGTATAGACGCGCTGGATTGGGCGAAGAAGGGTACTCGCTTAGGCGCCGGCGAGATACTTTTGACAAGCATGGATTATGACGGTACCAAAAACGGTTATGACATAGATCTGACGCGCACCATATGCGAAGCGGTCAGCGTGCCGGTCATAGCGTCCGGCGGCTGCGGCAATTTGGAGCATATGTATGAGGTGCTGACAATGGGATTGGCGGCTGCGGCGCTTGCGGCTTCCATATTTCATTTTCGCGAATATTCAGTACGCCAGGCGAAGGAGTATTTGCGCGACAAGGGCGTACCTGTTCGGACTTGAAAGGATATTATGAAATTTATAAACGATTTAAAATTTAACGACAAAGGATTGATGCCCGCTATAATACAGGACTATAAATCGGGCAAGGTGCTGACGCTTTGCTATATGAACCGGCAGGCGCTAGAAAAGACGCTGGAAGAAGGGAAGGTCTACCTTTTTCGAAGGTCAAAGAACACGCTCATGATGAAGGGCGAAACGTCCGGCCACATCCAGATAGTGAAAGAAATCTTTATCGACTGCGAGGGCAATTCCATCCTCCTTAAGATAGAGCAGAAAGTCGCTGCCTGCCATGCAGGGTATTTTACATGCTACTACAGAAAAGCATCCTCTGACGGCGCGCTTTTGGTTACGGAAAAGAAGATATTCGATCCAGAGAAAGTCTATTAAGATGTATTACCCGTCAAAGAAAGATTTCATAAAACTCGCCAAGCGCGGCAATCTGATACCTGTCTATAAAGAGATAGAAGCCGACCTTGAAACCCCTGTTTCGTCTTTTCTAAAAATAGACGAAGGGGATTATTCCTATCTTCTCGAGTCAATAGAAGGCGAGGAGAACATAGCGCGGTTCTCGTTTCTCGGCGCCAACCCTTCGCTTGTATTCAAAAGCAAGGGCCGCCGCATAGAGATTACGGAAAATAAACGTACGAAGCGTTTTGTCACATCCCGAGATCCTCTTTCGGAAATAAAGAAAATAATGAAACAGTTTAAATTCGTAAAGGTAGACGGCCTTCCGCGTTTTTCCGGGGGATTGGTGGGCTATCTTGGATACGATATGATCCGGTTCTTCGAAGAGATCCCCGATGAGAATCCGGACGACCTTAAGGTCCCGGATTCCGTATTTATGCTTACGGATACGCTTCTCATCTTTGACCATCTTATGCATAAGATAAAGATAGTCTCAAATGCCCATATTTCCGACAATGCCCGGCTTGCATATGATACAGCGGTCCGGAAGATAGAGAAGATATCAAAGATGCTTTCCAAAAAGGCGCTAAAATCAGAAAAGAGAACAAAGGCCAAAAAGAACGCGAAAATAAAATCCAATTTTACAAAAAAGGGATTTGGGCGTATAGTAGAAAAAGCAAAAAAATACATAAAAAACGGCGATATCATACAGGTGGTACTTTCGCAGAGGCTTTCCACCGAGCTTGGCGGAAAAGATCCATTCAATATATACAGGAGCCTGCGCTCCATAAATCCGTCACCTTATATGTATTACCTTAAGTTTAAAAATATGCGGCTTATCGGCTCTTCTCCAGAGATAATGGTGCGGTGCGAAGATAAGAAGATAGAGTTAAGGCCCATAGCAGGCACAAGGCCCAGGGGGAAAAATGAAGCGGAAGACATTAAATTTCAAAAAGAACTTTTGGCCGACCCGAAGGAGAGGGCAGAGCATATAATGCTTGTGGATTTGGGCAGGAACGATATAGGCCGGGTAGCCGATTTTACGAGCGTAAACGTACTGGAGCTTATGAGGATAGAAAAGTATTCGCATGTCATGCACATAGTGAGCGACATCATAGGCAAGTTATCAAAATCAAAAGACGAGTTCGATCTTATAAGGGCATCTTTTCCGGCGGGGACTGTTACAGGCGCGCCCAAGATACGCGCGATGGAGATTATAGACGAGCTGGAGCCTGTAAGGCGCAGTACTTACGCGGGCTGTGTAGGCTATTTCAGTTTTTCCGGAAATATCGATACGTGTATTACGATACGGACGATCCTCGTCAAAGATAATAAGGCCTATGTGCAAGCGGGCGCCGGCATAGTAGCTGATTCAAAGCCCGATAAGGAATACCAGGAGACATTAAACAAAGCCAGGGCTCTTATCAAAGCCATTGAAGAGGCATGAAATGATACTCGTTATAGACAATTACGATTCTTTCACTTATAACCTCGTCCAGTATCTCGGCGAACTGGGCGCGGAACTTAAGGTCTTCCGCAATGACAAAATAACATTGCAAGAGATAGAAGGCCTTAAGCCGGAAAGAATAATCATCTCTCCGGGGCCGGGATATCCTTTGGATGCGGGCATTTCAGAAGAATTGATAGAGAATTTTGCCGGGCGTCTGCCAATTTTGGGTGTTTGTCTTGGGCATCAGGCAATAGGAGAGGTCTTTGGGGGCAGGATAGTAAAAGCGCTCAGGCTTATGCACGGTAAGACATCACTTGTTTACCATAATGGCGAGGGTATATTTAAAGGCATTAAAGACCCATTTGAGGCGACACGCTACCATTCACTTTTAGTAGATAGAAAATCGCTGCCGGATTGCCTGGCAATAACAGCCGAGACAAAAGAGAAAGAGATCATGGCCCTTAAGCATAAGAAATATGATGTCTACGGCGTCCAATTCCATCCGGAATCGATTCTCACAAAAGAGGGCATGAAGCTTCTCAATAATTTTCTAAAAATATGATAAAAGAAGCCACAGAAAAGATCTTAAAAAAACACGACCTATCGCCGTCAGAGATGGAAAACGTCTTTGAAGAGATAATGAATGGCGATGCGGCGAAGGAAGACGTTAAACGTTTTTTGGTATCCCTTGCCGCAAAACCCGAGAGCCCCGAAGAGATAGCGAGCGCGGCAGCGGTTATGCGGAGGAAAGCAGTCAAGGTCGCTGTCTCTCCGGAGAAGCTGATAGATACATGCGGCACAGGCGGCGCCCGGGTAAACGATGTAAATGTGTCGACTATTTCAGCTATCGTCTTGGCCGGCTGCGGCCTACGGGTAGCAAAGCACGGCAATCGTTCCTTTACAGGTAAATGCGGCAGCGCAGATCTTCTGGAAGCCCTCGGCGTTAATATAGATCAAAAACCGGAAAGAGTAGCCGAATTGATCGAGAAAATAGGCATAGGGTTTATGTTCGCGCCTAATTTTCATCCGGCCATGAAAAATGTCATGGAGGCGAGAAGGGAATTGAAGGCGAGAACTATCTTTAATATACTTGGCCCTTTGTCTAATCCCGCCGGAGTCAAGATGCAGATAATAGGCGTCTATAAACCGGAGCTTACAGAGATTATGGCGGAGGCATTGAATAGGCTGGGTTCGGAGAAAGCATATATTGTGCACGGCTTGGAGGGCCTTGACGAGATATCGATTAAGGGCGAGACAAAAATTTCCGAGCTGAAACATGGTAAAATAACGACATACCGCCTTATGCCGGGTGATTTTGGAATAGAAGAGGGCTCCCTTCGGGAAATAGCGGGAGGCCTGCCCGCGCATAATGCGGATATCGCATTAGCCGTTTTAAACGGCCAAAAGAATGCAGTTCGCAATACAGTTCTCCTAAATGCCGCCGCCGCTTTAAAAATGGCCGGCGAAGTTTCCGACTTTCAAAACGGAGTCAAGGCAGCTCGCGAATCCATCGATTCGGGGCGCGCGCTTCGGAAATTGAACGCACTAAAGGACATGAGCAGCAAATGATTTTGAATAGCATATTAGAAGAGAAGAAAAAAGCGATAGATTTAGCCAAGAAGAATGTCCCACAGAATAATCTGCTTGAGGAGATCGATAAGAAGGTAAGCCATTCCAAGCCCCATTTTTTTAGACATTCCATCGACAAACATAATCACATGCACCTTATAGCAGAAGTCAAAAAGGCCTCGCCATCGGCCGGAGTCATACGGGAAGACTTCGATCCTTTAAAAATAGCCCTCACCTATGAAGCGTCGGGCGCCGCCGCTATTTCCGTCGTGACAGACGAAAAATTTTTTAAAGGAAACATGTCTTATCTTGTGAAGATCAAAAAGAACGCGCGCATACCGGTACTCCGGAAAGATTTCATAATAGACGAATACCAGATATACGAGTCAATAGCAAGGGGCGCGGACGCGGCACTTCTCATAGCCGATCTCTTATCCGAAAAAGAATTGAAGAATTTCCTCGCAATAGGCAGGGAGCATAATTTAGATTTTCTGGTGGAGGTTCACTCCGAAGAGGACGTCCAAAAGGCCATAGCGGCAGATTGCGATATAATAGGCATAAACAATAGGGACCTCCATACTTTTAAAGTTGATATCCATACCACTACACGCCTCGTCAAACTAATACCCCGCGATAAGCTGATAGTTTCCGAGAGCGGGATAAGAACGCGGGAAAATATATTATATTTTAAATCGTTAGGCGTGAATGCTGTTCTGATAGGCGAGTTTCTTATGCGAAGTGATAATATCGGCGCTACTATTAAGGAATTAATGGCTTAGCATGCTCATAAAGATCTGCGGCATAACCAATCTGGAAGATGCCCAAAATGCGGCTTTATTCGGCGCAAATGCCATAGGTTTTGTGTTTGCCAAGAGTCCAAGGCAAGTTAGCCCCGAAAAAGCGAAAGAAATAATAGAGCGAGTAGAAAAGAATGTCATGAAAGTCGGTGTCTTTGTTGATGAAGGGCTTGAAAAATTGGAAGAGACCTCGCTCTTCTGCGGCCTGGATCTAGTTCAGCTGCATGGCAATGAAAACCCCGATTATTGCTCAAAGATTAAAAGAGGCAAAGTCATAAAAGCGTTTCGGGTTAAAGATAAGGCGGTCCTGCCTTCCATGAACGGCTATGATACCGTTTTTGCTTATCTTCTTGACACGTTTTCCAGTGAGGGATATGGCGGAACCGGCAAATATTTTGATTGGCGGGTCGCAGTGAAGGTGAAGGCCCTGGGTAAGCCTGTAATACTTTCAGGAGGTATAGGTTTGGGCAATGTCGCGGATGCCATAAGAGCTGTAAAGCCTTATGGCGTAGATATATCCAGCTCTATAGAGGTAAAGCCGGGCAAAAAAGACCCTGTTCTCATGAGGCGCCTGATCGAGTCTATAAAAGCCCTTGACTAATAAGCAAAGATATGCTATATTACATTTTCGTTGTATCTGTATCAATATGATACTGTTATACAAGTCATAAGAGGGTAAAAGGAACTAAATCTGAAAAAAAGAGGGGCAAAAATGAAAAATTTTTATGCCAACAAAAAGTCAGCAGCATTTTTTATATCAGCTCTTTTTATATCTCTTTTTATTACTTTTCTCGCCACCGGCTGTTGTCCCAGAGAGACAAGGCCCACTTTAAAAATAGCCATATGGGGAGGACCCAACGAAATAGATATCATAAATAAGCTTGTCAAGGAATGGCAGAAGGATCACCCTGAGGTTATTGCCAAAGTAGAACATACGCCGGCGGGCTCGTATACGAATAAACTTCTTATAAGGATTGCCGGAGGGACGGCACCCGATGTAATGTTTGCGGAGGGCAATATCTTTGTAAACTTCTTCACTATAGACGCCTTTATGGATTTGACGCCGTTTATAGAGAAGGATGACGGATTTGAACTGTCGGACTTTTTCCCCGAAGGGCTCGAGCGCTTTACGCGTAACGGAAAAGTGTATTGCATACCGAGAGATGTTGCTCCCTTTGCCTGCGTATATTACAATAAGCGTCTCTTTGATGAAGCGGGCCTCGCTTATCCTGATAATGATTGGGATTGGAAAGACATGCTTGAGAAAGCTCAAAAACTCACAAAAAAATCGCCGGCGGGGAAGGTAAGCCGCTACGGCTTTTACGGCTGGACGTGGCAGAATTTTATATATTCAAACGGCGGTAGCATAGTTGACAACGTAGAAAATCCCAAAAAGTTCACCATGACGGGCGATAAAGCGGTGGACGGATTGCAATTTTACGCCGACCTTATAAATAAGTATAAAGTCTCGCCGAGCCCGGTGACTTTAGGCGACCTCGGAATGGGCGCTCAGCAGCTCTTCATGTCTCAGAAACTTGCTATGTACCAGTCCGGTTATTGGGAAAGCAATGTCTTTAGGGATATAAAGGATTTTGAATGGGATGTAGCTATGTTTCCGAAAGGGCCGTCCGGCATAAGGAGATTTGGCACGGGCGGTTCGGGCTATTGTATATTAAAGACTACAAAACATCCGGAACTGGCGTGGGAAATAGTCAAGCTTTTGACTGGAGAAAAGTCCCAGATAGCTCTTGCCGGAATAGGGCTGACGCAACCGGCTATTGAGTCTATAGCGGAAGGCCCTTATTTTGCCGAATCGCCGGCGCTGCCCAAAAATAAAGCGATGTTGAACGAAGCGATACAATATGTAGTGTATGAGCCGTTTCATCCGAAGTGGCGTGAAATAAACGAACTTTACCTTGTGCCCGAACTTGACCTTGTGTTTAACGGTACAGAAACGGCCAAGGATGCTGCAATGAAAATAGCACCCGAAGCGAACAGGTTACTGAAAGAATAATCGACAGCCATTGCAGATGAACCGATAGCGTAAAGAATGCACCAAAAGCCACACGGCGGGACATGTTCCGCCGTACTAATATGGCAATTCTAACCTGGTTAAATTTGCCAGATTAGGAGGAACGTGTCCCGCGACAAGGAGAAGCATGAAGTACGGTAATTTCTCAAAAGACGGATTGGAATATATTATAACTGATCCCAATACTCCCCGACCGTGGATAAACTATCTGACGAACGAAAACTATTGCTCTGTAATATCCCAATGCGGCGCGGGCTACAGTTTTTACAAAGACTGCCGCACCGACAGGATAACCAGGTGGAACCCCGAAAGTTATCATTATAACAGGCCCGGTAAGTTTATCTATATCAAAGACAATAAGACAAAAAAGTATTGGGGCGCGACTTACCAACCGGTAATGGCCAAGCCTTCTAAATTTGAGGCAAGGCATGGCCTGGGTTATACAACGGTGAAGACGAAGTATTACGGCATTGAATCCGAAGTCACATATTTTGTGCCGATGGAGGATGCATGCGAAATATGGCTGGTTAAGATTAAAAACGGGACCTCTAAACCAAGGGACCTGACTATTGTGCCTTATATAGAATGGCTTATAGGCGATTACCATATGGAGCTCAGGTATCGGAATATAATGAACCTTTATGACAGGTTCTGGTTTGATAAAGAAAGTGAAATTATATTCGGCAAAAAGACGGCGATATGGGAATCTTTCAATATACAGCCATTTCGCTCTTTAGCGTTTTTCTCTTCAAGCCTCACTGCGCGCGGCGCCGCGACCCGGAAGGATACCTTTTTCGGGAGGTATAAGAATGAAACGGCCCCGGAGTCTATATCGGGCGATTTTGTTGATTCCGCGGCATGCTCAGGAGAAGACGGCATAGCGGCCCTTCGGCATATATTGAGATTGAATCCGGGCGCGTCAAAGGAGTTCGTAGTAATATTGGGGCAGACGGAAAACAGAAATAAGGCCACCGAGATAGTCTCCAAGTACCGTGATCTTGTGAACGCCAAAGCGGAGTTTGAGCGGGTAAAAAATAGTTGGCGGGATAAGATAATAAATAACATTATGATTAAGACCCCGGACAGAGATTTTGACCTCATGATCAATATATGGGTGAAGTATCAGATCTACATATGCAATATGTGGTCGCGATCACCGTCGTTTTATCATGAAGGCTCAGGCGGCCGCGGATACCGCGATTCGTGCCAGGACGCGGAAGGTATTATGGCATTTAATCAGGAACACGCCCTTTCAAAGATAAGGACTATAGCCGGACTCATAAGACGAGATGGTTCCTCGGCGCCTGGATGGTCTGAAACACGCGGGCCCGCAAATCATAGGCCCAATAAAGACCATCCTGTCTGGCTGGTCTATACGGTTTCCGCTTATATAAAGGAAACGGGCGATACGAATATTCTTTTTGAAAAACTGCCTTACATAAAAGACGGATGGATAGAAAAGGCGACAAAAAAGGATATCCATTGGCATAAGGGCGTGATAAAAGACGGCGAAGGGACGCTCTTTGAACACCTGGAGAAGAACCTTAATTTTACATTTACCGATGTCGGCAAAATGGGCCTTCCATTAATAGGGCACGCAGATTGGAATGATGCCATAGACGCCGCGGGAAAACGCCTGAAAGGCGAAAGTGTCTGGCTGGCTATGGCGCTTGTCCGCTCCTACAAATTTTTAGTCGAGCTGGCAGATATAGCCGGTTATGCGGCAAAGGCGAAGGAATTCAGAAAACGGGCAAAGGTCATGACTGAACGCATCAATAACTCGTCATGGGACGGCGATTGGTACCTGAGAGGATTTACCGACTTTGATACCGTATATGGTTCTCACAGAAACAGGGAAGGAAAGATATTTGCTAACACGCAAAGCTGGGCCGTTCTTAGCGGCGTAATAGAAGGCGAGAAGCGCGATAGAATGTTCAAGGCGGTTGACAAATACCTGGACAAGAAACACGGTATCGCCCTTTTTTATCCGGCATATTCTAATTATGACCCTAAACTCGGCAGAATAACGATGTTTTCAGAGGGTACCAAAGAAAATGCGGCTGTCTTTTGCCATGCGGCTACTTTCATGGTAGTGGCTGATTGCATGGCCGGCCGCGGTAATAAGGCGTACGAAAGCATGAAGAAGATCATGCCAAATAGCCAGAAGGATATGGACCTATACAAAACCGAGCCATATGTCTACGCAGAATACCTGATAGGGCCGGAACATCCTTACCGCTACGGTGAAGGGGCATTTACATGGACAACTGGAACCGCCGCCTGGAATTTCCTGGCAGCGACGGAATATCTCCTCGGCGTCCATCGCGAATTTACGGGCTTAAGGATAGATCCCGCTATACCATCATCCTGGAAGAAATGTTACATTAGAAGGCACTTTAGGAAAGATATATATGAGATAACGATTAAAAATCCGAAAGGTGTCCAAAAAGGGGTTAAGCACATAAAAGTAGACGGCATTGAACAGAAGCATAATCTAGTGAGAGTAAGAAACGATAACAAGGTTCATAAAGTAGAAGTTTTGATGGGTTGATCAAAATGAAAAATAGAGAAACATTTTCGCTGTTATTTATTTTAGGCTTTTTGCTCTTGGTTTTCAGCGCAAGCTTTGTTTATTGCCAGGACGCTGGCGATTCGGCATCTTTTCAAAAGCCCCTAAAGGTTACCTGTGACGAAAGAAATATTTACGTGGACGGCAAAATATTTTACGTAAAAGGTGTCTGTTACAGCCTGAACTACGGGCCGAAACAGTCCTTTCAGAATATTCCGCCAGATGTCTGGGAGAAGGATTTTAAGATGATGAAGGAAGCGGGGATAAATACTATACGTACTTATGAGCCGCTCCCTCCGCCGATATTGGATCTTGCGCATAGATACGGCCTAAAAGTTATAGAGAATATATGTTACCCCTCAGAGAAGACAGACTATTCCTCAAAAGCCGACTTGGAAAAATTAAAGCGGATAGCCCTGACATATGTAGAGAGAGATAAAAAGCATCCCGCAATTTTGATGTGGTCGATATGGAATGACATGCCTTTCAGATGGAGTAAAGAAGGGTCCATCCTTAATAAATATGATATGGCTACCATCCGCTCATTCCTCAAAGAATTGTACGACGCTATTAAGGATGCGGACAAAGATCATCCCGTAACAGGTTCAAATATATTGGGAAAGAGCGGCGAAGAGATAGGGTTTGATTTTCTGGATGTATTGAGTTATAACGCCTTTTTGGGGATCTCGGATTGGTTTTCCGGTAAGTTTGATCTGAAATTGGCGAAGAGCCAGATAGATAAAATAGAGAGCATAACGTCATTGAAGCACAAAAAGCCCGGTCTTATTATGGAGACGGGGTATAGCACCTATTGCAAAACAAATGATCAGGGCAGAGTAATAGACGCGCAGATTAAAGTCGCTGATTCCAAAGTAGCGGGAGTAATAATATTCCAGTGGTCGGATGGCTGGGAAAAAGCCGGTAACGCGCGGATTCAAGACGATCACATAGAAGAGCACTGGGGGATCGTGGATGCTTATCGGAACAAAAAGAGCGGTTACAGCGCCGTTTCGCGGATTTTTGGGATGATTCCCACTAACTCCAGGGGTTATAGGGGCAGCATTGTCAGATTTTAAATGAGCACATAACTTATGGAGCTCAAATACAGTTTATAGCGACATAAGTTATAAGTGCGAATTCATCCTGAGAACGCGATGAGCAAGAGCGTTCGAAGGATCTCAACAAAAAAGAATATAACAGAGGAGGGAAGCATGAAAAAGAGTGCGTTGGTAGTTCTGTTTTTGGCATTGTTGACCGTTGCCTGCTCCGGAGGAGTATCGGCCGAGGACGCTCAACAGGCGATGCCGCAAGATATAACACAGGAGGTTATAATAGCCGATTTTGAGGGCTGGCCCAATAATCTGGGCGGAGAAGTCGGTGTTTACGGGGCACTGGAGCCGAATTGGGATGATATCACTTCAGTTCCTTATTCTTGGGTCTATGAAGCCATAACGCCCGGTTATAACCCCGAAAACGTGCACAGCGGCAAGCAGGCTTTCAGGCTGGTAAACGGCCTTGGTTCAAATCCGGAGGTTGCGTGGGGAAGCTTTGCTATGGATCTTGGCCCTACAACCGACCTTACCGTTATACCTAAGAAAGTTGAGTCGTTCGATGCTTCCGGTTTTCAATACATCACGTTCTGGGTAAAAGGGGATAAGGGCGGAGAGAAGATGGAATTTTTGGTAAGGGATGCGCACGCCTTAAATTACATGCCGCAAGTAAAGTTAAAGCTTTCTGATGTCACAACAGAATGGCAGAAAGTGGTAATACCGCTTTCAGATATATCCGGCAAGATAGACCTTACGGCCCTTGACAATATAGGGCTTGCTTTCGGAAGGGATGTAGGAAATTTAAAAGGCGAAGTCATTTACATAGATGACGTTATGTTAACAAATACGCAGTAGCATAAATAGGTAGTCCCTCGACTTTCCGCCAGAGGCGGACCCGCCGATGAGTTGTGGCGGGCGCTCGGAACGATTTGCCAACGGGTGGAGTCTAGGGGATAAATTCGGCACGCACGAACTTGGAGGCTAAAATGCACTTCAAAAAATATCTCAGCATATTTTTTGTTATCTTTATTTTCGCAATTTCCGGGTGTGGTCAAAATACGACTCAAAAACAATCGCTTACGAAGGAAGAACCGGCCGAAAAAGGTATCACGCCGGTCAATGTCGTAAAGAATGAGGCCGGGTATTCCCCTGCCGCTCCGCCAATTCCTGCGGGACCCGGTGTAGGGGAACCTGTGGCCGCGAAACCTCCCGTATCTGAAGTTACCGGTGCCGAATCGGCGGAGGGAGATCTTATAATAGCCGATTTTGAGGGCTGGCCCAATAATCTGGGCGGAGAAGTCGGTGTTTACGGCTCGCTTGAACCCGACTGGGAAAAAGTAAACCAGGGGCCCGTATCGTGGGTATATGAAGCTACATCGCTAAATTATAATCCTGAAAATGTTCATTCCGGGGCAAACTCCTTCAGGCTGGTAAACGGTACAGGCCTGAAGCCGGAATACACCTGGGGAAGTTTTTCAATGGACCTGGGCCCTACGCGGGATATTACCTCAGTTCCTAAAAAAGTAGAATCTCTTGACGCGTCGGAATATACGTATCTGGTATTCTGGGTAAAAGGAGAGAAGGGCGGAGAAAAGATGGAGCTTTTGGTAAGAGATGCCCACGCCCTCAATTATTTGCCGCAGGTTAAATATAAACTTTCCGACGCCTCCCGGGAATGGAAGAAGATAGTGGTCCCTTTAAGCGACATCAGCGGAAAAGTAGATATTGCAAAACTGGACAATATAGGCGTAGCCTTCGGTAAGGATGTGGGAAATTTAACAAATGACACGATTTATATTGATGATTTTGCATTTACCAATAACCCGTAAGAGGATGATATGCGTAAGCCAAATAACGACGAAAGAAAAAAAAGAAAAAAATTGTTTATGAATTTTATTAAAGGATTCCTGGCCGCGCTTTTGGCCCTTGTATTTATAATCCTTTTATTTTTTCTTTTATTGCCAAAAAAACCCGACATCATAAAAGGCGTGACATACGACCTCAAGTACCCCCGCATCAGCCATTATTCGCAGATATCGGTCGATGTATTTGAAAAGGACTTCAAGATGATGAAGCGGGCCGGCGTAAACACTATAAGATTATACGGGGTGCCGCCTGAATTCGTCCTCGACCTGGCAGATAAATACAAGATAAAAGTCATTGAGACGATAGTCTTCCCGGGAGATTGGACAGATTTTAATTCTCCGTATCAACTTCAGGCGCTTAAAAGAGAAGCCGTGCGCAATATAGCCAGGGATATAAACAGGGAGTGTATCTACGCCTGGAGCATCTGGAATGATGCGCCCTGGACATATGGTTCCGGAAAGGGTGACGTTATAAGAGCTTACGGAAAAGAACGTGTAGAAAAATTTTTGAAAGAGTTATACGAATGCGTGAAGAAGCATGATCCTCTCAGGCCGGTTACTGCCGCCACGTTAACGCTTAATGATGAGGCAAAAAGATTGGGCACAGATTTTCTTGATATCCTGGGTTACAATATTTATCTCGGTGTAACTGATTGGAAGGACGGAAGTTATAGCTCCGAGGTATCAAAAGAGATGGTCGATGGCCTCGTAGCGCTTTCGCGTGAATACAAAAAGCCCGTGCTTATAACGGAAACCGGATACAGCACGTACTGGAAGGCCGATGAGCAGCGGCATGTAGTAGGCGATCAGATAGAGAAAGTAGATAAAAAATTGGCCGGTCTTATAATATTTCAATGGGCGGACGATTGGTCCAAAGCAGGCGATGTAAAAAAGCAGGCCGATGATGTAGAAGAGCATTGGGGCATAGTGGACGGCGAAAGGAAGCCGAAGGGCGGTTATTATGCCGTGGAAAAGTCGTTTAATAACAGCGCCTACGATACGGTAATGTACCGAATAGCGGATTATTTCAGGGGAGGCTATTTTGCGGCAAAAAAGCACGCTTTGAAGAAAAGATGGAAAGAAAATATAATAGTAGACAGGGAGATAGACGACCTGGAAAACCAGATGAATACGAGAGCGTCTACGGAAGAAATACCATTGATCCTTGACAAGCTTTCGGCAAGGTTCTTTGAAAAGAAAGGATTTGACCAATTCAGTTCTTTTCTAAGAGAATACAGCGCCTCTCATAAAGAATCGAAATACAAGGCCCTCTTGGGTTACTATATCGCTCTTTCAAATTGGAACAAACTGGAGTATCTGGCAAAAAACAATATGTGGGATACCTATTACGCCGAAAAGACAAGATCCATGAAGAATATAATAAAGCAGCTTGAATCCGCCCGGAAAGATGCGGAAGGCAAAGATGGGTATCTTGATATTTTATATCTAGAGTGGGTTATACAGGATGATCTTCTTGAGGGAAGGGAAAATATGGCACTTAAGCGCCTGGAAGATGAGATAAAACGATATGCCGCGCAATATAAGGATGTAACGCCTCTCATGGCTTATTCCAAGCTTTTGCTTGATAAGGGCCAGCGCCAGGTTTCCGAGAGATTATTGCGGGAATACGCCGGTAATGTCGGCACCTTTATGCCTAAAGAGGAAGCGGTATTATTGTTAAAAGATAGAGCTGAAAACGCTCTTAATGGTGGTGATGCAGGCAGGGCAAAGATATTGTATGACGCCTATATTACTATTCTTTCGAAAAATGCCACGGAAGAAGATGCCTGCTTCGCGATGCTGGATGTGGCGTCTCTTTACAGGCGCAAGGGCATGTTTGACGAATCCGTCGCCGTATGTAATAGGTTATTGTCGGAATTTCCTAATAGCGAGCTTGCCGACGACGCCAGTTATGCCATAGGTGCGGCTTACAAGGAGCAAAAATCCTACAGTAAGGCCGTAAAGGCATTTCGCGATTTTATAGCGACATACCCTGAAAGCGCGCTTACCAAGAGCGCCATAAAAGAAGTCATAAGTATTTTTACGGTATATGGAAAAGGGACGAGGGCCGAAAAGACAGTGACATTTATGAAAGAGATTGTAGCATTATATCCCGAAAGAGATTTTACGGTAATGGCGCGTTTTGAACTTGCTTCTTCGCTTGAGTCATTAGGAAAAAGGGACGAGGCTATCGCAGAATATGAATTTATCGTTAAGAATTTCGCCGGTTCCGAATACGCCGGCTATGCAAAGAAGAGTATGGAGTCCTTACAGAGAAGATAAAATAGCTTTAAGTCAAAGGAAAATGATGAAAATTCTGAAAATACTTTTGGCGATGGTTTTAATTACCTTCGGCATAATCATGCTGATACCCGTTTCGCAAGATTTTTTATCTAGCGTTGGGCACAAAGAGTGGTCCGATACGGAAAAGGCATATCAGTGGCTTCGGGCCGGCCAAAGGACTAACAGGGTATTCTTTCTTTTCCACACCGGGCTCATACCCAGTCTGGAAAAATGGGAAGATTGCTTTGTGTATGATGAGGCATTGGCTGCCATGGCCTTTACGCATAAGGGAGATTACGAAAGGGCAAGAGCACTATTCGATTTTTTTGACAGCGTGCGCAAGCGTCACATAGAAAAAAACGGCGGATTTTTGGGTTTTACAGATGTTTATAAGCGAAACGGCAAAGAGACCGAGACGCGCGCGGCAGGCCCCAACGCCTGGGTTCTTATGGCGCTCAACTATTATTACGCGAAAACAGGCGACGAAACCTACCTTCCGCTTGCAAAAGATATCGCAGAATGGCTAGTGTCCCTTCAGTCAATAGAAGGCGGCATAATAGGCGGCTATTACGGCAACGGCAAACCAATGACATGGATTTCAGTCGAACACAATTTTGATTGCTATTCCGCTTTCAGGGACCTGGGGATATTAACGAATGACGAAAGGTATCTTAAGTTAGCGAAAGAAGTGAAAAAATGGCTTATCGATGATACTTGGGATAAGAAAGCCGGCAGATTTTTCCTGGGGCGCCGCAACAAAAATTTTGCGACTGACCTTTCGAGCTGGGCAGTACTCAGTTTAGGCAAAGATTGGGCCCCGAGCCTTGCGTTTGCGGAAGAAAAGAGTAGAAATACCCAGCTTTATAAGATAAAGAATGTCGAAGTGGACGGTTTTGATTTTGGCTCCACCTATAAGACATCACCTTTCCCGGACAAGGATGCGGTGTGGTTTGAAGGTACCGCGCACATGGTACTTGCGTATGAGGTGGCGGGCATGAAAGAAAAGAGGGATTATTTCATGGCCGAGCTCGACAAATGCCTTACCGCGAGCCCCGTATTTCCGTATACGGCAGGCCTTCCTTATGCCAGCAATGAGGGAACACCTGTTTACGACAGCTGGCTCATGCAGGATAAACCGCTATGCATTTCAAGTACGGCATGGTATCTATTCGCAAAAAATAGCTTTAATCCCTTCTCGGCATCGAGCGATATGGATGCTTCAAACAGAAGGATCGGCGAGTTAAAGTACGAACCGTCTTATCAGTTTGGACCTATTGTCGATGATTTTGAATATACCGACATAAAGTTTCACACCGCTTATCCGGATGACCTTATGCAGCTAAACAAGTCCGAGATAGCGCTTGATTGGACCGATGAGCTTGCTTTTGACGGCAATCATTCTATGAAGATAGTGTTTACGCCGAATAAAGACGCTAAGACCGCAAGCGCTACTGTCAGGCGCCCTTTTCTATACCCGCAGGACTGGAGCTCGTATGACAAAATAAATGTGGAAGTCTATTCCAACGGCACCAGAGGCCGCGGCAATAATACAGCGAATATCAGCGCGAGAGACGGCGAAGGCGAGACCTATGATTCCGGGCCCATTTTCCTAAATAGGAGCGGGTGGGCAAAGTATACCTTCAATTTACCGAAGGACTTTTCCAGAAACCCTTTTGACGGCGTCACATACGGAAATAATATATTCGACCTTTCGAAGATAATAGAAATATCTTTTAATATAAAGTCCAAACATCCTGTAGAGAGCTGTACGATTTACGTAGACAGGATAGAGCTGGAAGGGGCACTGACATATGAAAAGGAATAAAATAGAGATAAAAGATACAAAATTTTTGCTTAACGGAGAACCGTTCTTCGTCTATTCGGGAGAGATACATTACTTTAGGATCCCGAAGGATAAATGGGTGGACAGGCTCAGGAAGGCGAAAGAAGCGGGGCTCAACACAATAAGTACTTATATCCCATGGAGCTGGCATGAAACAAAGGAAAATGAGTTCGATTTTACCGGAAAGACAAAACCCGAAAAGGATATAGCCTCCTTTATAAAAATGGTTAACAATGCCGGTCTATTCCTTACGGTCAGGATAGGCCCGGTATCTAATTCTGAGATAAAAGGCGAAGGCATACCCGTATGGCTTCTCGAGAATTATCAGGATGTGCGGGCAAAGAATCAGAAAGGCGGTAACGCGCTTCACGAAGCGATGGTCTCCTATATGAATCCGGTCTTTCAGAACCATTTATCCAAATGGTATGCCAGGATATGCCCTATGGTAGTTAAGAATATGGTACAAAAGGGCGGACCTATCATAATGGTGCAGCTTGATAACGAAATAGGTATGATGAACTGGGTTATGAACTCACCCGATTATAATGAGGCAACGACCCGCATGTACCAAAAATATCTCGAGGAATATTACAAGGGTAACATAGCGGCGGTTAATGAAAAGTACTATACAAACCATACGAGGTTTGACGAAATACCGCAGCCCAAGGGCGATGTTGACGAAGAGGGCGTGATAAGATGCTGGGACTGGGTCCATTTTTATACGCACTTTTACGCCAAGTATTACCAGTCGCTTGTGGAAAGGGCCAAAGATCAAAAGATCAATCTTCCCTTTGTAGCCAATATCCCGATGTTTTGGGATTACAACATCTGCGCTAGGGGAAATTTCGGGTTGATGACGATACTTCAATACAGAGATTTTATAAAATTTACGCCCAATGTAATATTCGGAGGAGCTTATCAGATGCGGAACCTCAATTTTGATAATTTCCACGACGCCATACTTATGACAGAGGGCATCAATATGATAAGCGATAATGTCGCGCCGAAGATATGCGTGGAGACGCAGGTGGGGGGAATGAACGATAAGCCCCGGATATACCCTCCAGATATAAATTTGCTTTTGAGATACGCTATGGGCCATGGCCTTAACGGTTTGAATTTCTACATGTTCTGCGGCGGCACCAATGATATAGATTTTGGTTTCAGGGGGACATATCACGAATGGCAGGCACCCATTGACAGCCATGGCAAGAAGACGCCGCGAATAAAGCCGCTGGAAGACGTAGGGGAAACCGTAAAGACGTTCGGTTCTCAGATAGCCGATACGAAAAAAGAGTATGATTTCGCCATAGGCCTTTACGCGCCGTATTATGAAACAAGCTATCTAAAGGGTTCTGTCTCGGATAACATGTTATTCATGAGGGATAAATTCTTCTTTGATGGCATCGCACGGCTCTTAACGGTCAACGGCTATAATTATAAGCTCGTGGACATTGAAAGAGCGAAAGAAAAGGATTTGAACGAAATCCCTGCCATGTGGGTCTTCGCGCTGGATTATATGGACCAGAAGACACAGTCAAAGCTGGCGGAATACGTGAAGCGAGGCGGCACTGTTATAATAAGCCCTACCGTTCCGACGAAGGACATGGGCCTTTTGAGGGATGAGACGTTCCTGCGCGAGATTGGGGTCAGTATAAGCGAAACAGTCAAGGATAACCTCGTATTTGTGGGCGGCAGGGATTATTACGTGGACAGCGAAATCAAGATATTTGATTCCAAGAAAAGAAGGATAGTGGCGAGGACGCGCGATAAAAAGCCGTGCGGCATACTAAAAAAAGTAAAGAAGGGCAAAGTCCTGTTGCTGGGTTTCGGCGTTACGCACCTCTTGGATTACTATATGGGCCTTGTGTCGCATTTTATGGAGATCCTTAACATTGAGCCGCGCATAAAATTGACACCGAAAGATGTTCATGCCGTGGTAAGGTCTAACAGGAAATATGCCTTCCTTTTTCTTTGCAACTTCAACGACGATCCTCGGGAGGTAACGGTAAACCTTAGGATCCCGGGCTTAAATAAAGCCGTTACAATTCCTCAGGACGCAAAGATACTTCTTCCTAATAGAAGCGCCTATATATTGCCGCTTAATGTCCCGGTTTCAAATAGGGCACGAATACGGTATTCAACGGCGGAAGTGCTTCGCGTCTTCAGCACAGACAAAGACTTAAAGCTGGCGTTTCACGGAGGAGCAGGTTCTTTATGCGAGATGCTTCTCGAAATAAGAAGGCCTCACAGCGTAAGCCTGGACGGGAAAGAGATACCCTTTAAACACAAAGACGGACTTTTGAAGTTATCCTTTGAACTAACCGGAAAGACGCAGAATTTAACGATCATATAGAGGTAAAGATGTTACCGGACAAGAAAGGGCATTTTAAAGATTTTGGCGGTAAATTTGTTCCTGAGACGCTTATGGCAGCTCTTTGTGAGCTGGAGTCCGCTTATTTGAAAGCCAAAAAGAGCCTGGCATTCAAAAAAGAACTCAATTACTATCTTACAAATTACGCCGGCAGGCCTACGCCTCTTTATTTTGCGGGTAATCTTACAAAAAAAATCGGCGGGGCCAAGATATATCTAAAGAGAGAAGACCTTCTGCATACCGGCGCTCATAAGATAAATAATACGTTAGGCCAGATAATACTTGCTAAAAAGATGGGTAAGCGCCGGATAATAGCCGAAACCGGAGCCGGCCAGCACGGCGTCGCGACTGCTACCGTGAGTGCTCTGTTTGGGCTCGAATGCTCTGTTTATATGGGAGAAGAAGATATAGAACGGCAGGCGCTCAATGTATTCAGGATGAAATTAATGGGAGCAGAAGTCATACCGGTCGGGAGCGGCTCAAAGACACTTAAAGATGCGATAAACGAAGCGCTTAGGGATTGGGTGACCAATATAAGGACTACGCATTATATAATCGGCTCCGTAGTAGGGCCGCATCCTTATCCGATGATAGTAAGAGATTTTCAGGTGGTAATAGGAAAAGAAGCGCGAAATCAGATACTTAAAGCCGAAGGGAAGCTGCCGCGCGTACTTATTGCCTGCGTAGGCGGCGGAAGCAATTCTATAGGCCTCTTCCATCCTTTTTATAAAGACAAGGTGGAATTTATAGGGGTAGAAGCGGGGGGGCTCGGCCTTTCATCCGGCAAGCACGCCGCATCTCTTTTATTAGGCAAAACCGGAGTATTGCATGGCAGTAAAAGCCTGATACTTCAGGATGAGAACGGCCAGATCCTTACAACGCACTCGGTAAGCGCGGGACTGGATTATTCGGGAGTCGGGCCGGAACACTCGTTTTATAAAATAACAGGCCGCGCCAGGTATGCGGCGGTTTCGGACAAAGAGGCGCTCCTGGGTTTCAAAATGCTTTCCGAGATAGAAGGTATAATCCCGGCACTGGAACCGGCTCACGCCGTATATTACGCCTCAAAAGTCGCGCGCAAACTGAGAAAAAGCGATATCATAATCATCTGCCTTTCAGGACGGGGTGATAAGGATATAGATATTGTAAGAAAATACCTGCATTTATGAACCGCATAGATAAAAAATTCAAAGAGCTTAAAAAGAAAAAAGGCAAGGCCTTTATAGCCTACATAACGGGCGGTTATCCCGGGATGGCTGCGACCGAAAAACTGGTATTGTGCCTTGAGAAATCCGGAGTGGACCTGGTAGAGATAGGTGTGCCATTTTCGGATCCGATGGCAGACGGCCCTATAATCCAATACTCCTCAGAAGTAGCGCTCGCGCATGGCGCGACGCTGAAAAAGCTTTTAAGAAGTGTAGAAAATATCAGGCAGAGAAGTGCCGTCCCAATAGTATTCATGAGTTATTATAATCCTATATATAGATATGGCGTAGAAAAATTTGTCAACGATGCCTCAAGGTGCGGCGTTGACGGCGTGATAATACCGGATCTTCCGCTTGAAGAGGCCGCCATATTGACAAACGCCGCAAGCGGTAAAAAGTTTTCGGTCATATTCCTAGCCGCGCCCACCAGCACCCGGGAAAGATTAAAAAAGATAGCGAAAAAATCTCGCGGCTTCATATATTATGTGTCTTTGACCGGAGTTACGGGCACAAGAAGGCGCCTTGCGCCGGACATAACTAAAAATATAAAGAGTATTAAGGCACTTACCGATAAACCGGTCTGCGTGGGGTTCGGGGTTTCTAATGCGAGCCAGGCAAAGCTTGCGGCCCGTGTCGCGGACGGGGTTATAATAGGAAGCGCTATCATAAAGATTATAGAAGGATTACCTGCGGGTCAAGCGTTCGAGGGCAGAGTCGGCAGATTTGCCGCAGGACTCGCAAAGGCCATACATGGAGCATAATGTTATGCGTATACTTTCTCTAGACGTCGGAGAAAAGAGGATAGGCATGGCGCTTAGTGACGCGCTCGGCATTATAGCCCAACAGCTGGATACCCTCACGCGCAAAAATGAAGAAAGCGATTTCAGGCTGATAAAAAATATATTAAAAGAAAAAGAGGTCGCGGAAATAGTAGTCGGGTTTCCTCTGAACATGGACGGCACGGCCGGCCCCAAAGCCGAAGAGATCAATAGGTTTGTAGAAAAGTTGAGAAGACAATGCGATATACCCGTAAAGCTATGGGATGAAAGGCTTACTACAAGACAGGCAGACAGGCTATTGCGGGAAGCGGATGTGAGCAGGAGAAAGCGTAAAAAACTGGATGATAAATTGGCCGCGCAACTTATTTTGCAGAGCTATATGGATTCCGTAACGGCCAATAAGGATAGAGATAATGTATAAATACGATTTAACGACATTAGATAACGGGCTGAAAGTCGCCTCCTATACGATGCCGCAGGCAAATTCCGTAGCATTGGGCGTATGGGTAGCCACGGGCGGCAGATACGAAAATATGAAGAATAGGGGCATAAGCCATTTTGTCGAGCATATATTGTTTAAGGGCACAAAGACAAGAACAGCAGCCGATATAAAAAATTCCATAGAAGGAATAGGCGGCGTATTAAACGGTTTTACTTCGGAGGAACTCACTTGTTACCTTGCGAAAGTACTGGGGAGGCACATTGATTTGGGAATTGATGTCTTAAGCGATATGGTGCTGAATGCGCGCTTTGACGTGCGCGATATCGAAAGGGAAAGATTTGTCATCCTCGAAGAGGTAAAGATGTATAGGGACCATCCCGACCAGTATGTTTACGAGCTTCTCGGCGGCCTATTATGGCCGGGCAAGACACTCGGGATGCCGCTTATAGGGACATTTGAAACTATAAAGTCGTTAAAGAGAGAAGATCTGATAAGGTATAAGGAAAAGTCGTATAATCCCTCAAACGTGACAGTAGTGGCATGCGGCAATGTAAAACATAGTGATTTTGTAAAAACATGCGACAGGATATTCAAAAAAAAGAGGCCGCGGACATTTGGCGCCTACAAGAAAATGAGGTTCTCGCAGAAAGATTTCAAGGCACACATCTTCAAAAAAGCGACAGAGCAATCGCATATCGCTATCGGTTTTCACTCTATATCGAGGAAGAGCCCTTTCAGATATGCGGTGGAGCTCTTGAACATAGCGCTTGGCGCAAATATGTCATCAAGGCTCTTCCACGAACTCAGGGAAAAGCGGGGCCTTGCGTATGCCATAAGTTCGCACGTAAGATATTATTCGGACGGCGGCGTCTTAACTATAGAAGCCGGCGTAGACAATAAGAAAATAACAAAAGCTATGGAACTTATACTGAAGGAACTTTCCAAGATCAGGAAAGAGCCGATAACGAAGAAGGAATTCAATAGAGCCGTAGAGTACTATCAGGGCCATCTGGCATTTTTAGTGGAAGATACTACCGATCATATGCTTTGGCTCGGAGAAAAAATAGTGACAAAAGACGACCTCATAGACATAAATCTTATATCCGACAATATAAGGAAGGTCAAACTGGACGATACGCTCGCGATCGCATCCGAAATATTTAAGAGGGCGAACCTTAATATAGCCATCGTAGGCCCGATGGAAGAAAAAGAGAAAAGAGCTATTAACGCACTAGCCGAAGGATTTTAATAGATGAGAGGGTCCATCAAATTATTTGAGGTCTTTGGCATATCCGTTAATATACACATAACGTTCTTATTGCTTCCGGTGCTTTTTTTCTTTATGTCGGGGATTAACGGCGTCATCCTCGTAATAATAGTCTTTGCATGCGTCACATTTCATGAATTGGCGCATAGCGTCGTAGCCAAAAGATTCGGTATAGAAGTGCGGAACATAACGCTCTTGCCTATAGGCGGCGTCGCTTCTATGTCCAAGATGCCGGAGAACCCTAAAGAGGAATTTCTTATTTCCGTCAGCGGGCCCTTATCCAACATTTTTTTGGCAGCCGTTCTATTTTTTATTTTCTATTACACACCGTGGATACCAAAGGAAGTTTTATTTAATCCGCTTCGCGGCGAAAGCCTCATATATACCGTGGCCTGGCTGCCATGGGCGAATGTTATGTTGGCTCTTTTTAATCTTTTGCCTGCATTCCCGATGGACGGCGGCAGAATCTTGAGGGCAATACTGGCGCTCCGGATGGACTATGTAAAGGCCACAAAAATAGCCGTAGGCATAGGCCATATATTCGCCATATTTTTTGGATTTTGGGGATTGATGAACGGGAATATCATTCTTATATTGATAGCCATGTTCATCTACATAGCGGCCTCATCAGAGGAGACGCAGGCCAGCCTGACAGCGACGCTGAAGAGTTTTAAGGTAAAGGACATACTGAACGACCATTTTATTACCATAGAAAAGAATACGCCGATATCAAAAATCCTCGAGCTTATATTCCACAGCCGCCAGGAAGATTTTCCTGTTATGGAAGAAGACCGTTTTTTGGGGTTTGTGACGAGAAGCGATGTAATAGCCGCGACTCATAAATTCGGGCCCGATAAAAAAGCTGGCGATATAATGCGCACCGATTTGCCCGCGGTGAAACCGGAAGAGAAGCTGCTTAAAGCCCAGAAAATAATGGAAGAGAACGAAGTCAGGGCCTTACCGGTAATGTCAGACGGGCACCTTAAAGGCATAATTACGCTGGAAGACATATTCAGGGCTTATTCAGTATTATCACGTTAACCCTGAGCGAAGTCGAATGGGTTAATACGGAGCGAGGCATGAAAAGAAAGATTCTTGTAGCGCCGTCAATATTGGCAGCTGATTTCAGTTCTCTAAAAACAGAGATTGAAAAGATAGAGCATGCCGGCGCAGATATGATCCACATAGATGTTATGGACGGCCATTTTGTCCCCAATATAACCATAGGCCCTCTTATAGTGCGCGATACGCGAAAGCTGACGAAACTGCCGCTCGATGTGCATCTTATGATACAAGAGCCCGAGAAGTATATAGATGAGTTTAGAAAAGCGGGAAGCGATATAATCACTATACACGCCGAGTCAAAGGGCGATATTAAAGCGCTTTTGGAGCGCATAAGGAGTTTCGGTTTAAAGGCGGGTGTCTCTCTTCGGCCAAAGAATAAGCTTGATTTAATAAAAGATTACCTCAATGATGCCGACATGGTTCTAATGATGACCGTAGAGCCGGGTTTTGGCGGGCAGAAGTTCATGAAAGAGGTGCTGCCGAAGATAAGGAAGCTAAGGACACTTTACAGTAAAGACATTGAAGTGGACGGCGGGATAAATAAAGAGACCGCAAAAGACGCTATAGATGCCGGGGCGAATGTATTGGTGGCCGGCACATTTGTGTTTGAAAGCAAAGACGTGAAACAGGCGATAAAAGATCTAAGAGGAGGAAAGTAAAGTGAGCGGTATTAAATTCGGCACAGACGGCTGGAGGGCTATAATAAGCGATGATTTTACCTTTGATAATGTAAAAATAGTGGCGCAGGCCGTGAGCGATTTTTTAAACGAAGAATATAAAAACGAAAAGGCGATAAAGACAGTGGTCGGTTACGACCCGCGCTTTATGTCTGAAAAATATGCCGAGATCGTGACGAGGGTATTTATAGCAAACGGTATAAATGTTGTGCTGACCGACAGGCCAAGCCCTACGCCTGCCGTTGCGTATGCTATAAGAAATAAAAAATTAAACGGTGGCATCATGATAACCGCGAGCCACAATCCGCCTTATTATAACGGCATAAAATATAAGGCCTTTTACGCCGGCTCAGGCGACCCCCAGATAATAGGAAAGATAGAGGCAAAACTCCAAAAGAATCCTGTGAAGATAGTATCTTTGGACGAGATGAAGGCGTCAAAGCTTTTCAAGTACGAAGACGTGTGCCCGGCCCATCTTAAATTTTTATCGGCATATCTCGACTGGAAGGTCTTGAAGAAGGGAAAGTTTAAGGTTCTCGTGGATGTCATGCACGGGGCTGCGGATCACTTTGCGGAAGAGCTTCTCGCGAAGACCAAAAACAAGGTCGTTACAATAAGAAGTGAGCGCGACGCCTATTTCGGCGGCGTAAATCCGGAACCGGTCCGCCAAAACCTTGCCGTAAGCATGGCCAAAGTCAAAAAAGAAAAATTTGATGTCGGCATCGTGACAGACGGCGATGTGGATAGGATTGCCATAATAGGGCCGGACGGGAAATTACTTACGGGGCATAAGGTCATAGCGCTTTTACTATTGCATCTTCTTGAAGACAGGAAAATGAAAGGCGAGGTAGTGCAGACGATATGCGGCACAGGGCTTATCGACAATATCTGCGAAAAGAATGGCCTCAAGATGCACGAAACTCCCGTCGGTTTTAAGTATATATGCGACCTTATGAGGACGCGCGATATACTTATAGGGGGCGAAGAGGCCGGGGGCATTGGCTATAAAAATTATATACCGGAAAGAGACGGCATTCTTTCGGGCCTTCTCATACTGGAAATGATGGCCTATAGGAATAAGTCGCTTCTCACCATATTGAAGATAATCGAAAAAGAATACGGCTCGTTTCACTACCGGCGCATAGATATAAAATACCCGGACGAGCTTAAGCCTAAGCTGATGTTGATGCTTAAAACGAACCCGCCGAAAGAGATAATGGGTAAACGCGTCATAGATAGTAAGACCTACGACGGCGTGAAACTTATTCTCGAAGACAAGAGCTGGCTTTTACTGCGGCTTTCAGGCACAGAGCCGATTTTAAGGATTTATGCCGAATCATCTACCGATCGAAAGGCACTAGAGATGCTCGAGATAGGTAAGAAAATAGCATTAGGCATAAAATAGATCCCAGTATGAGTAAAGATAATATAAGAAACTTTTGCATAATAGCCCATATAGACCACGGCAAGTCCACACTGGCGGATAGAATTTTGCAGATAACCCGGGCCATAACGGAGAGGGAATTTCACGCGCAGATGCTGGATGATATGGACCTGGAGCGCGAACGCGGTATCACTATAAAATCCAGCGCGGTCAGGCTTAATTACAAATCCAAAGACGGTAAAGAATACCTTCTTAACTTGATAGATACGCCGGGACATGTCGATTTTACCTACGAGGTCTCTAAGTCCATTGCCGCCTGCGAAGGCGCGATTTTAGTAGTGGACGCCGCTCAGGGCGTCGAGGCGCAGACGGTCGCAAATCTATATATGGCGCTGGAACATAAGCTTGTCATTATACCGGTAGTTAATAAAATAGACCTCGCCAGCGCCGAACCGGAGTCGACCGCCCGCCAAATCCTCGGCATATTGAAAAATATAAAGGAAGAAGACATATTATTTGCCAGCGCCAAAGAAAATATAGGGATATATGAGATAATAGAAAGCATTATAACTAGAATTCCTCCTCCGCGCGACAGTGGATCGAGTCCCCTCGCAGGACTGATATTTGATTCAAGTTACGACATCTATAAAGGGGCGATAATATACATAAGGATAATGAGCGGCAGTGTCCAAAAAGGCGACAATATACTTATGATGCGTACCGGCAAACGTTATGAAGTGCAGGAAGTCGGAGTATTTACTCCCAAGGAAAAGAGTATAGGCCGCCTCAATTGCGGCGAAGTAGGTTATATGTCCTGCAATATAAGAGATGCTGCCGAAATACAGATAGGGGACACTGTTACTTTAACGGCAAACCCCGCTAAGGAGGCCCTTCCCGGATACAGAGAATTGCGGCCGATGGTATTCAGCGGTATATATCCCGTAAACAGCAAAGATTTCGTCAACCTTAAAGACGCGATAACGAAGTTGCGGCTTAGTGACGCTTCATTTCAGTATGAGCCGGAAAGCTCAGCCTCGCTCGGTTTCGGATTCAGATGCGGTTTTCTGGGCCTTCTGCATATGGAAATAATACAGGAGCGCCTGGAAAGGGAATACAACTTAAACCTTGTAGTAAGCACGCCGAGCGTGATTTATAAAGTACGAAAAACGGACGGCGGAGTCGTCCTTGTGGACAACCCTTCCAAAATGCCGCCGGTAAATATAATACAGGAGATAGACGAGCCCTATGTAATGGCCTCTCTGATCACTCCCAATGATGTCATAGGCACTATAATGCAGCTTGCCGAGTCGAGAAGGGGCAAGTATGTAAGCACGGAGTACATCGGAGACGATAGGGCGAAGCTTATATATCAGATGCCTCTCTCGGAGATCATAGTGGATTTTTATGATAAGATCAAATCGATTACGCGCGGCTACGGTTCGCTCGATTACGAGTTTCTGGATTACAGGGAAGGCGATGTCATTAAGCTGGACATACTATTGAACGGCGAACCGTTAGATGCCATGTCGTCAATAGTGTATCGCGATAAGGCGCAGGCAAAGGGCAGGGCGATCGTGGAGAAATTGAAGGAACTGATACCAAGGCAGTTATTCGAGGTGGCGATACAAGCGGCTATAGGCGGCAACATCATATCGCGCTCTACCGTAAAGCCGTTAAAAAAACATGTCACGGCCAAGTGCTACGGCGGCGACATTACGCGCAAAAGGAAGCTCTGGGAAAAACAGAAAGAGGGTAAGAAGAAGATGAAACAGTTCGGAAAAGTCGAGATACCGCAGGAGGCATTTATTGCCGCCTTAAAGGTGCAGTCATGAAGCCCCACACCAAGATGATCATAAGAGAGTGGGTAGAGTCTATTTTAATAGCGGTAATTCTCGCGTTATTTATACGGACTTTCTTCATACAGGCATTTAAAATACCTTCGGGCTCAATGCGCCCTACGCTTCTGGAGGGCGATAAGATAATGGTAAATAAGCTTTTATATGGCCCTAAGATACCTTTTATTAATTACAAGCTGCCCGGGCTAAGAGAGCCCATGAGGGGCGATATAGTGGTATTTGAATACCCCGAGGACAGAAAGAAAGATTTTATAAAACGTCTTATAGCGGTCGGCGGCGAGACAATAGAGATATCAAACGGCAATATCGTTATAAATGGCAAACCCATTGAGGGGCCTCCGGAGATCCTTAAGGCCTATTATTACGACAGGGGTCATTACGGAGTGGAGGGCAACGCGGTAGTTGTGCCGGAGGACTCTTATTTTGTCTTAGGCGATAATAGCGCCAGCTCAAGAGATTCGCGCTATTGGGGATTTGTTTCCAGGGATGATATTATAGGACGGGCCATGTTCATATGGTGGCCGCCATGGCGAATCCAGAAATTAAAATGATTACACAGATTATAATTAGATTACACAGATTAAAGAGGCTTTTCGGCGTACTGTTAATTTATAGTATTGCCTTAACATCTGTTTCCGCCGAAGAGGTGCCGGATGCTTCGAAAGTAATCATTAAAGTAGATTCGGACGGCCTTCGGGCGGAGATCATAGTTACGGGAAGAGCGGCACTGCCGGAAGGGC
>JAHIPI010000013.1 GCA_018894435.1 Candidatus Omnitrophota bacterium
AACACTTTTAAATCTTCCTTTGCATCTAAAATACTCATCTCTTCCTCCCATTTTTGTTTGTGAAATAAAAACCCACTACCCTTTCTCTTTTTTGGCAGTGGGTCCGTTTACCTATATATATTTGATATCTACATAGGCATCCCCCTTCTGCCCAAAAAGCAACACATCATCATTTCATAAAAATATAACATCGTCTCTTTCATTCTCCTAAATCGAATAGACCAGCGCGCCCTGCCTGGAATTAACCTCGGAAACCAGCTGTTCGAAGGTTACATGATCTATTATATTAGAAGTCGCTTCTGAAACGTCCTGCCAGATATTTTTGAATACACATCTATACATATCGTGACAATCGGAGTATCCTTTTTTTACGCACGAAATAGGCTCTATAGGGCCGTCTATGAATCGCGCTACATCTCCTACTGTTATGTCGCTTGGGGCTTTTGATAGCAAATAACCGCCGACTTTCCCGCGGCGGCTTTCAACAAACCCGCCTTTCTTTAAATCCAGCAACACCTGTTCCAGAAATTTGACGGGTGCATCAATGCGGCCGGATATTTCGTGAATAGTCACTACATCCTTGCCATAGTGCAGCGCCAGATCTAAAACTGCCTTTAATGCGTAATCGCCTTTATACGTGATTTTCATATAAACCTCTTAACTCTATAATCTCTATCATCATAGTAGAGTATACCACAAAAAAGAAATTTGTCAAGTCTTTTTTTAAAATAATTTCGTGGTTATTTATGGAGCTATAACTACTTGTAATATATATAGTTACAGAATGGCTGGCTCTGCTAACATAGCCATCGCCTCTTTTGCCGCTTTCCTTCCTGAGTAAAGCATCGCTCCAAAGCTGGGGCCCATGCGGGGCAAGCCGTAAACTGTGGCAACGGCCATTCCGCAAACCAAAAGTCCCGGATATACCTCGCCCGTCTTCTCTACGACAGCGTCTTCCGATGAATTGATATCCATCGGCCCAAACGTCTCCATTGCGATTATCTTTCTCTTCTCCAGGCTTTTGCATACCCACGCATCATGGCCCGTCGCGTCTATTACAAGTTTCGATTCTATGGAAATGGGATCGACGCATGTAATCGCCCTTGGAAGCGCCGAGACAGGCGTCCAGTTTATGACTGCGCCTTCTACCCTTTTATTCCGCAATACTACATCGTCAAACTTTGTCATATTAAGGATCCTTGCTCCCGCGTCGCACGCCGCTGAAATAAGCTTGGAGCACGCGTTCGGGCCATCAGCGACAAATAGGCCCTCTTTCACTTCCTTATAGGGTATTTTCAGCTCATCCAGGATTTCATTAGACGGGGCTCTGAATGTCAGGGTATTCATCAGATATCCGCCTATCCAAAAACCCCCTCCTATATAGTTATTGGACTCGACTATTAAAGTTTTAAACCCTTCCCTGCTTAAATCCATTGCGGCCATAAGGCCGCTGGGCCCGCCGCCTATAATCACCGCGTCTGACGTTATATAGTCGCTGAACCACTGACTGAATTCGCCGACTATAGCGCGGCTTACCTCGGCTTCACTTACCCTCTTAAACATGTACTCCTCCTTTCGAATAAAAAACCCTTATGCCGATCGCATAAGGGTATGTTCTGATTATTTTCCCTACGCTGGCATTATCCAGCCCTACTTCGCTCGAATATTTTCATGTTCGAGCTTCGTAGGGGTCTTGCGAAACTGAGCGCAAAAGCTGCTCAGCGAAGCAGACTCAGGTTCAACGGGTCTTCCGCTTGCTCGCGCCCGCCACAAAGCATCAGCGGGCGTCCGCCAAAGTTTTAATGGCGGACGGAACTCTCAGGCCGTCTACGGCCTCCCCTTTATTATTACTTCAATTACATTGACACAAGTATGCTACACCTCTTTCTCTATTACGTCAATGAGAAAATGTTATTCAACCTTTATATCCTTGGCGCTCTGCCACAAACCATGTATGTTGCAATATGAGGCGGCTAAAAGCGTGCCGGGTTTTTCGGTCTTAAAAGAGACCGTGGCCACGGGATGCGTAAAGATGGTGCTTGTATTTGGCCCCTGTCCGGACTCACCATGCGCGGTAAATTCAGCTCTGCCTATTTCGCAGGGAAACTTCTCTCCCTCCGGCAGGAAGTAGACGGCTATCCAGCGGATATGGTGTTCTGTGGTATTGGGGTGCGCTATTTCTTTGCCTACGCTGACCGTGACCTTTGAAAATTCGCCTTTTTTCACCTTATCCAGCGCATCAATCGCCGGAGTATGCTTTTCCTTTTTCCAGTCTGCGGACTGGATCAAATCTTTTAGCTCTGTCATGACTCCCCCCCTCATTTCTTGTGTCGT
>JAHIPI010000014.1 GCA_018894435.1 Candidatus Omnitrophota bacterium
ACCGCCCAGATTTTGATAAATCGCGGCATAAAAGAACCTTCCGAAGTAGACAATTTTCTAAAGGCCGACATAAGCGGTCTTCACGATCCTTTTCTTATGAAAGATATGGAAAAGGCCGTTCTCCGCATAAAGAAGGCCATATCCAAGGGCGAAAAGGTGATGGTCTACGGCGATTACGATGTCGACGGCATAAGCGCCGTTGCTATTCTCAAAAGAGTTTTGCGCGACATCGGCTGTAATGTAATATCATATATCCCTCACAGAGTGGAAGAAGGTTACGGCCTTAACGAAGAGGCCGTTAAAATGGCCCACAACCGCGAGATATCACTTCTTATAACAGTTGACTGCGGTGTAAGCGGCAAGAAGGAAGTAGAATACCTTAATAAACTGGGTATAACCACGATAATAACCGACCATCATAAGATAGTGGAAGAATTTTTTCCATATAGCGCCTATGCCGTTATTAACCCACTCCAAAAAGACTGCAGCTATCCTTTTAAATATCTATCCGGTGTGGCGGTCGCTTATAAACTTGCCCAAGCCTTAACGCGTGATTGTGGCTATAACATGGAGCAGCACCTTGACCTTGTAGCGCTGGGGACTATTCAGGACATGGTGCCGCAATTGGGAGAAAACAGAATTCTTACCAAGTACGGTCTCACGCGTATAAATGAGAGCAAAAAAAAGGGAATACACGCACTAATAGCGATAGCAGGCCTGAAAGGCAAGACGATATCCACAAGGCAGATAGGGTATATGCTGGGGCCGCGCATAAATGCTGTGGGCAGGGTCAGCTCTGCTGATTTGGCATTGCGGCTCTTAGTTACAGAAGACGAGGAAGAGGCCGGTAACCTTGCCGGCGTTCTGGATTCCGAAAATCGCAACCGCCAGAAGATAGAGAGCACCATCCTGACGGAAGCCGTAAATAGGGTGGAGAACGAAATAAATTTCAAAGACGATAAAGTAATCGTCTTGGAAAGCGATGATTGGCATCCGGGCGTCATAGGCATAGTTGCCTCAAGGATAGCCGAGCGTTTTTCGAGGCCTACTGTAATGATATCGTTTAACAAAAATGAAGGCAAGGGTTCGGGCCGCTCAGTAAGGAATTTTCATCTTTTCGAAGCGCTTAACGAATGCCGCGATTTCCTTTCCGGTTTCGGCGGGCATGCTGATGCATGCGGCCTGAAGATCGCGCGTAAAAATCTGGACGAATTCAGATTAAAATTTAATACCGTCGCTTCCAAGATGCTGGAAAAAAGCGATTTTATGTCACACCTTGCTATAGATATGGAAATACCACTAAATTTACTGAAGGAGAACGTGGTCCAGGAAATAGAAAGCCTCGCGCCGTACGGTCCGGGTAATCGCAGGCCCGTTCTTTTGTCGCGTAAGCTCAGGTTGAAAAGTAGGCCCATATTTCTGCGCCGTGAGGGCATAAAGATGTGGGTGACAGACAGCAACACGACATGCGAGGCGATAGGTTTCAGGCTTGGGGAGGCGACGGATGAAATAATGGAAAGTTCCAGCCTGGATATTGCGTACACGCCGTCTTTGAATATATGGAAGGATGCTATTACTTTGCAGCTTGAAATCGCAGACCTAAAGGTAAATTTAATTTAAGCGAGGTGTTAAACGGCTTTTTTTACCTTGCCGGCTTTCAAGCATTTGGTGCAGACCTTGACTCTCTTTATTTTACCTTTAACTAATGCCCTGACCATTTTAAGGTTGGGCAGGAAACGTCTTCGGCTTATACCAGTGATACGCAGGCCCACGCCGCCCTTTTTTTTGGCTAGACCTCTTCGTTTTATCGTGCGCCCGGCTACAGGCCCTTTGCCGCATATTTCACAAAATCTTGACATTGTAAAAACTCCTTTTTTCGGTCTTAAACAGGGTTAAATACTACCATAGCCGTCGGATATATGCAAGAAAAAAAAGAGTTAAAAGATAAGAAAGTCCAATACCTAAAAGGGGTTGGGCCTAAGCGAGCCGAGCAGCTCGCAAGGCTTGGCATACATACCGTATCTGACCTTTTATATTATCTGCCGCGGCGTTACGAAGACAGGCGCGAGATAATTTCAATAAAAGACGTTCAGCCGGACAAACTTCATACGATAAAGGGCAGGATAAAACGCCACGGTGTATGGAAGAGCAAGAAGGGCATCTTGATATATGAGATGGTGGTAGAAGACCAGACGGCCAATATCCACGCAGTCTGGTATAACCAGCCCTATCTGAAAAAATATTTTAAGCCGGGCGATAAGATAATACTTTACGGGAAAGTAGAAAAGTTTAAGTACTTACAGATCACTCACCCGGATTATGAAGTCCTTAAGAGAGACGAAGAATCGCTCGATATTATAAATATGGGAAGGATAGTCCCTATCTACCCCCTAACGCAGGATGTCTCGCAGAAATACCTGCGCTTACTTATCGACTATGCGCTTGGGAGCAATATAAGTCTTATTAGTGATGCCATACCTACGCAGGTGAGAGCACGATGCCGGCTGGCGGATGTAAAGTTCGCCGTCAAAAATATGCATTTTCCGGTCAATTTTAAAAGCTTGAAGATGGCCGAGCGCCGCATTATTTTCGAAGAATTCTTCATGCTGGGGACGGCGCTTGCCTTAATAAAGAAAGAAAGGGAAAAACGGGGCGAGGGCTTGGCTCACGAAGTTAAGGACGGACTATTCGGCGATTTCAAAAATATGCTTCCTTTCGAGTTGACCAAGGAACAAGAGGCCGCTATAAAAAACATAGAAGCCGATATGATATCGCCCAGGCCGATGAACAGGCTTCTTGAGGGCGAAGTAGGAAGCGGCAAAACAGTCGTGGCGATGTACGCGCTCCTTTTGACCATAAAGAACGGTTTTCAAGGAGCTGTTATGGTGCCTACGGAGATATTGGCCCAGCAGCATTATCTGACTTTGAGCGAATTTTTTGTTTCCTTGGGCATAAACGTACGTCTCTTGACAGGCAGTACTCCTCGCGACGAGAAAGAGGCGATAAAAGATGAAATGAAAAGGGGTAAAACCAATATAATTATCGGTACGCACAGCCTGATACAAGAAGGCGTATCTTTTGAAAAAATCGGCCTCCTGGTTATAGACGAACAGCATAAATTCGGGGTTTCTGAAAGAGCGCTCTTGAGGAAAAAAGGCATCAATGCGGATGTTTTGATCATGACCGCTACGCCAATCCCGCGCACCCTGGCCCTGACAATTTACGGTGACCTCGATATATCGGAAATAAGAGAACTGCCGGAAGGAAGAGAGGCTATTTCCACATACTGGGTGGAGGAAGAGAGAAAGGGCAAGGTATATAAATTTGTCAGAGAAGAGATTATATCGGGCCGCCAGGCGTATATAGTCTGCCCGCGCATAGATGAAAGCAAAAATAGCGATCTTGTGTCTGCAAAAAAGGTATATGGTGAGCTTGCCGAAAAGATATTTCCGGAATTTAAGACAGCGCTTATACACGGCAGGATGAAATCATCCGAAAAAGAAAAAATAATGAAGGATTTCAAAAAAAATAAAATAAATATCCTTGTTTCAACGACGGTGATAGAAGTAGGCATAGATATCCCGAACGCGACTGTTATGATTATAGAAAATGCTGATCGCTTTGGCCTCGCTCAACTTCATCAACTACGCGGAAGGATCGGGCGGGGCGGCCACAAATCTTACTGTATCCTTATTTCGAACCCTGAAAACGAAGATGCGAAAAAACGACTTCAGGCACTTGAAGAGATGCAGAGCGGCTTTGATCTTGCGGAAGAGGATTTCTCAATAAGAGGGCCGGGCCAGATGTTTGGGACAAGGCAGCACGGCCTTCCGGAAATAAGATTCGGCGACTTAAAAGAGGACAAGGCCATTCTTGAGCTTGCGCGGAAAGAGGCGTTTGGATTGGTAGCTAAGGATAGCGGCCTTACCGACGAGCGTAATCGAAATCTCCGCGACGCCGTTATCGAGCGGTACAAAGGCAAGATGCAGTTTTTGAGCGTAGGATAATAATATTGATACTCTCCTCGCTCCTGCAAAATTTTTTCCGCCTGAGGCGGATCCGCTAAAGGCGGAAACGCCTTTCGCTGCGGTAAAAAGCGGGGGCGCTTGAACTCGGCTGGCACTGCCGTGCCGCCTCATTTCGCCTCCTACGTGTCATAGAGAGGTCGGCGAAATCGCCTTCGGCGAACAGCAAGCGCCCTTTTAGAAACCGCTTTTTCCCTTGCTCAAGGCTAAATTTTGCAATGTCGCTCGGAGAAGCATCAATATTATTATAGCACTAATGCTCTCTAAAAGGAAGCCGGTGTTTTTCGACGCGAGTGTCGATTTTAGGCGAAGCACGCTCGAGCAACGAGGGAATCCCGACGTCCCCCGAGAGGGGGACAATGTCGGGATGGCGAAGCTGTCCGAGCCCCGATGGAGAGCCCATCGGGGCGAGTTCTGCAGCCACCGAGTTGCGAGAGACCTTCGCCGTTAAGAAATCGACCCCGAGCGGAGAAAAATACCGGGTTCCTTAGCGAGGAGTATAAAACGATAACATGCGAATAATAGCCGGGAAATACAGATCGAGATTGATAAGGAGTCCGAGGGCAGAAGGCGTCAGGCCGACCAAGGACCGCATAAGAGAAGCGCTTTTTAATATAATACGCGAATATATCGACGGCCGGGATGTGCTTGACCTTTTTGCGGGATCGGGCGCATTCGGCATAGAAGCTATATCGAGAGGAGCGAATACAGCCGTTTTTGTAGATAGCCAAAGAGAATGCGTAAAGGCCATAGAAGATAATCTGAATATGCTCGAGGTAGAAAAGGACAGATTTGATATAATAAAGATGGATGTCCAGAAGGCCATAGACCGGCTTGTTAGCGCGGGAAAAAAGTTCGATATAATACTAATGGATCCCCCGTATTACAAAGAGATAGCAAAAAAATGCTTGATTAAGCTGAGCGAGCGTGATATACTAAACCCTCGTTGCGTAATTATGGCCGAACATCATAAGAAAGATATTTTGCCGCAGGAGATAGGCGGTATAACTTCTTATCGTAGCGTGTGTTACGGCGATATTTGCCTCACATTTTACAAATCGAAAGAATGACATCGCATGAAAAGGATAGCAGTATACGCAGGAAGTTTTGACCCTATAACATATGGCCATGTAGATATCATAGAGCGCGCCGGCCGCATATTTGACCGCGTTATAGTGGCAGTGGCGCATAATACCGAGAAGAAGCCGCTTTTTACGGTAAGCGAGCGCGTCGTCATGTTAAAGAAGGCCGCCCGGCATATGTCCAATATAGAGATAGACGATTTTACGGGCCTCGCCGTGGATTATGTCCTCAAAAAGAAAGCCAATGTGCTTATAAGGGGCATCCGCATGTTGTCTGATTTCGAATATGAATTTCAGATGGCCCTTACAAACCGCAAGATAAATGACAGCGTAGAGACGATATTTTTAATGCCGCATGAGTCGTATTCGTATCTTTCAAGCACGCTGATAAAAGAGGCCGCGTTATTGGGCGCAGATTTAAAAAGTTTCGTTCCGGATTTTATAGAAAAGGAACTTAAAAAGAAGCTTAGGAAAAGATAATACCAGTGGATCCGATAAAGTTTATAAGAGATAAGGCGAAAAAAAATTTAAAGACGATAGTTCTGTCAGAGCCCGCCGACCCCAGAGTTTTAGAGGCTGCCGTTACGGTAGCTAAAGGGAGAATAGCGAAAATAATCTTTCTGGGCGACGTAGAAAATACGAGAAAAAGTCTGCGGAAGTTCGGTGAATACGATGAAGGTATGATAAAAATAATCGACCCGAAAACGTCAGAGATGATTGATAAATTGGCAAAAGACTTGTCCCAAAAGCGCCATAATAGGTACCCTGACGAACAGTCCGCGAAGAAGATATTGTTGGATAACTATGTATTTTTTGGGGCCATGATGGTTGCAAACGGCCTGGCAGACGGGTTTGTTGCGGGAGCCAGCCACAAAACAAGCGACGTGGCGAGGGCGGCTATTCACTGCCTTGAGGTCGACGAGTCTATCGGTGTAGCCTCGGGATCTTTTCTTATGTACATAGAAAACTCTCATTATGGCGACAATGGGCTCTTTGTCTTTGCCGATTGCGGATTATTGCCTGACCCGAACCCGCGCCAATTAGCGGGAATAGCGGTGTCCTCAGCAGAATTATACCGCCGGCTGTTTGATAAAGAGCCTTACGTAGCCATGCTTAGTTATTCCACAAAATCGAGTGCCCAGGGGCAGCTCGTAGATAAGGTGAAGAAGGGCGTGGAGGAGGCAAGAGTGCTGGCCCCGGATATTTTAATCGACGGTGAATTGCAGGCAGACAGCGCCCTTGACTATGAAGTGGCGAATATAAAAACAAGTATGAAGGACAGCGCGGTGGCGGGAAAAGCGAACGTACTGATATTTCCGAATCTTGACAGTGGGAATATAAGTTATAAACTGGTACAGAGGCTGACCAACGCAAGAGCTATAGGCCCTATATTGCAAGGGCTGAAGAAACCGGCAAGCGATCTTTCAAGAGGATGTATAGTAGACGATGTCATAGATGCCATCGCTATTACGGCGGTAAGAGCACAGTAATCGGAAGGAGAACAATGCCAAATCCAAAACGGAGACATTCAAAAGCAAGAGGTAGATGGAGAAGGACGCACTATAAAGCGGATATACCGAACCCCTCTACCTGCCCAAACTGTAAAAAACCGAAGTTGCCTCACCGAATATGCCCTAACTGCGGATATTATAACGGCAGGCCGGTTGTACAAATTAAACAAAAAGAGAAGAAAAAAAAGAAATAATTATCGACGGTTGACAGTCAATGGAGGAAATAAATGAGGATAGCTATTGACGGCATGGGCGGTGACCGAGCCCCACAGGTTGTAGTAGACGGCGTAGTGGCGGCGGCAAGAGAATACGATTATGACATGGTCCTTGTCGGCGATAAGACAATATTGCGAAGAGAACTTTCCAGGTATAAAAGGTATCCGGATAATATATTTATAGAGCACGCCCCGGAAGTCGTCTTAATGGACGAGCCTCCGGCAATATCGGTAAGAAAAAAGAGGAATTCATCGATAGCTATTGGCATAGACCTTCTGAAAAACGGGGAAGCCGATGCTTTTATATGCGCAGGTAATACCGGAGCGGTAGTATGCTCCGCCACTTTAGGGCTTGGGCTCTTGCCCGGGATAGAGCGGCCAGGGATATCTATAGTATTTCCTACCTTTAAAGGCGTTTCAATGATGATAGACGTAGGCGCCAATATAGACCCGAAACCGTTACACCTTCTGCATTACGGCATAATGGGCGATGCGTACAGTAAATATATATTAAATAAATCGAAACCGATGATAGGCCTTCTTAGTATAGGCGAAGAGGCTACAAAAGGGACCGATTTCATCAAGGAGACCCATAAGCTTCTGGATGATAGCAGATTGAATTTTATAGGCAATGTTGAAGGCCGCGACGTATTTACGGGAAGGTGCGACGTTGTCCTTTGCGACGGTTTCGTCGGAAACGTCGTCTTAAAAGTCGCCGAGGGTATAGGAGGAGCGATTACGAAACTTCTTAAAAGTCAGATAAAGAACAGCGTTCTTGCTAAAATAGGCGCTTTAATGAGTAAGCCTGCTTTTCTAAGGCTTTGGAAAGACCTCGATTATTCCGAATACGGAGGCGCGCCGCTTCTCGGCGTAGCCGGACATGTGATCATAAGCCACGGATCCTCAAGCGCAAAGGCGATAAAAAATGCCATAAGGAGAGGCGCGGAATATAAGGAGAATGAATTAAATAAACGCATAGTGGAAGAATTGGAGAGCTACTGATACATGGAGCCCAAATTAAAAAAAAGAAAAACCGCAAAAAATCAGAAAGTCGGTATCATAGGAGTTGGAAAATTTGTCCCCACCAAAGTCCTGACAAATGCTGACATCGAAAAAATGGTGGAGACCTCGAATGAGTGGATAATCACGCGAACGGGCATAAAAGAACGGCGGATCGCCGGAGAGGGTATTGCCGCGGCTTTTATGGGTTCTGAAGCCGCAAAGGAAGCGATTGAAAATGCCCATCTAAACGCTGAAAACATAGACTTGATAATAACCGCTACAATAACCCCCGATATGCAGTTTCCATCGACCGCCTGCCTCATACAGAACAGGCTCGGCGCGGTAAACGCCGTATGTTTTGACATAAGTGCCGCCTGCGCAGGATACGTTTACGGCATGGCCATAGCCGAGCAATTTATAAAATCCGGCATGTACCGTAATGCGTTGGTAATAGGTTCCGAGAAAATGTCGTCTGTTACGGATTGGAAGGACAGGAATACCTGCGTTTTATTGGGAGATGGCGCTGGCGCGTGTGTTATGAGTAAAGTAAAGACAGGAGGCATACTGTCGGTTTATTTGGGTTCGGACGGCAGAAATGCGCCTCTCTTAGAAATGCCGGCCGGCGGTTCACTTAGGCCAGCTACCCATGAAACGATAGATGAGAGATTGCACTATATGAAGATGAGCGGTGGGGAGCTGTTCAAGGAGGCCGTAAAGATAATGGCAGATGCCGGCAATAAGGCCATGGCCTTAAGCGGCATTAAATGCGGCGAAATGGACCTTGTCATTCCGCACCAGGCAAATATGAGGATATTGATGGCAGTCGCGAAAAGGATGAACCTGCCGCCGTCAAAGGTATATTTAAATATAGAAAAATACGGTAATATGTCGAGTGCCTCTACGGCGGTTGCGCTCACCGAGGCTGTTCAAGAAGGCAGGATAAAAAAAGGCAATAAGATAGTCTTAGATGCATTCGGCGCCGGCCTTGTCTGGGGCGCCATCGTAATAGAGTGGTGACAATGTCCAAAGTAGCGTTTATATTTCCGGGACAGGGCGCTCAGTATGTAGGGATGGGTAAGGATCTTTACGGTTCATTTCCCGCCGCGAAAGAAATATTCCTTGAAGCTAATGATATATTAGGTTTCGACATAGCAAAATTGTGTTTTGAAGGTCCCGCCGAAGAATTAACCACTACCAAAAACAGCCAACCGGCCATACTTGTGATGAGTATAGCGGCTTTACGCGCATTTCAATCATCCAAAGGAAAAGATATTACGCCTTCGGCGTGTGCGGGCTTAAGCCTGGGAGAATACTCCGCGCTTGTAGCTTCGGGATGCGTATCTTTTAAAGACGCAGTCGGGCTTGTCAGGAGACGAGGCGAATTTATGGAGGAAGCGGCATTGGAAAATCCCGGAAAGATGGCCGCCATTATAGGCCCCGAACCGGAAGCGCTTGAAAATGTAACTAAAAATGCCGGATGCGAGATCGCCAACCTAAACTGCCCCGGACAGGTTATTATATCAGGCACGATGGAAGCGGTCGATAAGGCGATGGAAGTTGCAAGAACGTCTCTTCAGGCAAAATGCATACCTCTCGCCGTAAGCGGGCCGTTTCACTCTTCGCTTATGACCAAAGCAAGTAACCGCCTCAAAGATGAGCTTACGAAAATAAAACTCAATAAACCGCAAATCCCTTTTATAAGTAATGTCACCGGCGCTTATATAGACAATGTCGATTCAATAAAGAATAATCTGGCTCTTCAGGTAAATCACAGGACGCTTTGGGAGCGATCTATACGGCTCACGATTAAAGACGGTATTTTGGGGTACTACGAAATAGGCCCCGGAAACGTACTAAAGGGTTTACTGAGGAAGATAGATAAAAGCCTCACAGTCCGCAATATAGAAAAACTTTCCGACATCTAAAAACAAAACAGAGAGAAGATGTCTATTAATCTTATTAAAAAAGATGCAAATAGATATGATTTAGGTTTTATCCTTTTAATCATTTTATGCGCTGTTTTGCTCCTGTCCAGCTTTAGGCATCTCATATTTTATGGCGGCGCCGACGAGGGTTATTATTTTAGGTATGCCGCAGTCATTAACGAATGCGGGCCGAGGGCATTTCCGGCGCTTTTTAGAATATATATAAGCGATCAGGCAAATTGGGTCCTTCCTAGCCCTTTGAGAATTGCTTTTATATCTCTTAGCGCTCTGTGGCTTAGAATATTCGGCATGACGTATTTTTCCTTATCGTCTTTGTCGTTGTTTTCTTATCTATTGATGCTCGGCGTATCTTACTATTTCGCAAAGAAGTACTTTGGCGAAAGATATGCGCTTTTCTTCGTCGTCCTTATCGGATTTTCGCCGCTCAATATGGCAATGGCGAGGCGGGCGCTTCTTGATTCTACGGCAAACCTTTTTTTGGTATCTTCTATGTGGCTCTTTTTCGATATGCTGGAAGACAGAAAAAAGTTTAAACACGTCTTTTTTACGGCTATTTACGCCATTGCCATACTTATGAAGGAATCCGCGGTTTTGCTAATCCCCGTTTTTATATCCTATCTTTTTATAAGAAAGTACGGCCTGAAGAAGGATGTCATGCGGAATGATTTTCTCTCGGCGAGCATTTATCCTGCGGCGATAACGGCTGCAATATACCTTATTGCGTCTGGTTCCGTATCCAATGTTTTGAAAATAGCAAGGATTATTATTTCGTCTCCTGCTACAAATCAATATGCGGTTTTGTATTGTTCG
>JAHIPI010000015.1 GCA_018894435.1 Candidatus Omnitrophota bacterium
CAGCACTTCGCAAAGAGCTAAACATGCCCACCGATGCCATAGTGATAGGGATTGTGGGGCGCCTTACCGGCGTAAAGAACCATGAAATGTTTATTATGGCCGCCAAAGAGATAAAGATGATGAATCCTGCGAGGGGCATAAAGTTTCTCATAGTGGGAGACGGCGAGCTGAAAGCTGATCTCGTGCGCCTTGCGCGGAATATCGGAGTCTATGGAGACCTTGTATTTACCGGCTGGAGAAAAGATATAGATGCGCTCTACAAGGTCATGGATATTGTAACGCTTACCTCGCTGAACGAGGGTACGCCGGTTTCTATTATAGAGGCCATGGCAAGTGAAAGGCCCGTTGTAGTCACCGACGTAGGCGGCGTGCGCGATATAGTAGAAGACGGAAAATCGGGTCTTATCGTTCCATCTCAAGATATCGAGGCATTTGTGCGCGCAGTAACAACCCTGATTGATGATAAAACAAAAAGAGAGAAGTTCGGAAAATACGGCAGGGAATATGTAGTCCGCTGCCATTCCAAAAAACAATTGGTAGATGCGATAAAGGAATTATATCACAAAGAGCTGGAGGTAAAATGAAAGCATTAATAACGGGCGGTGCGGGTTTCATAGGTTCTCATCTTGCGGAAGAATTGCTCGCCCTGGGCGATTCAATCACGATAGTAGATGATTTATCCACGGGTAGTATGGATAACATTGGTCATCTTAAGTGCAACAAGCATTTTAAGGTATATATCGATACTGTCATGAATACGAAACTTATGTCCAAGCTTATTAAGGAATGCGATTGCATATATCATCTTGCGGCGGCGGTCGGAGTTAAGTATATAATAGACAATCAGCTCAAATCGATAAAGACGAACGTGGAGGGAACTGAGATCGTCCTTGGGCTTGCTAATAAATACGGTAAGAAGAAGACGCTTTTGGCTTCGACTTCGGAGGTATATGGGAAAAATATAGATAAAGACAGAGCTTTTAAAGAAACGGACGACAGCGTCCTGGGCCCTACGGTAATTCCTAGATGGAGTTACGCGTGTACGAAGGTACTTGACGAATTTTTGGCCCTTGCCTATGTGCGGGAAAAGAAACTGCCGGTCATAATAGTAAGGCTCTTCAATACCTGCGGGCCACGCCAGACGGGTCGCTACGGGATGGTTCTACCGCGGTTTGTAAAACAGGCGCTTTCAGGGCGGCCCATAACAGTATACGGAAGCGGCACACAGACAAGGTGTTTTACATATGTCAAAGACGTTGTCGGCGCGCTCATAGAACTTATGAACTGCAAAAGAGCTACCGGAGAGGTCTTTAATCTGGGTAGCCCGAAATCTATAACAATAAATGAACTTGCCAAGAAGGTCAAAATGATCACCGGCTCAAGATCAAAGATAGAGCATATCCCGTATGAAAAGGCCTACGAGCGGGGATTCGAGGACATGATGCACAGGCAACCGGATATTTCAAAGATAAAAAGATACGTAGACTTTAAGCCGAAGGCCGATATAGAAGAGATAATCAAAAGGACAGCCGAATATTTCAAAGGATAAACATGCCGTACATTAAGACCATAACAGTATTTTGCGCAGCACTTGTGAGTTCCCTTATCCTCACGCCGATTATAGCGAGATTTGCGCTAAAGATAAACTTTGTCGATTCGCCCTCCGGCAAAAAGGTGCACGCGAAACCCACACCGCTTCTGGGAGGAGTGGCGATATATTTTTCTTTTATATTCGCCATCTCACTTACCGTCAAAGCGGATAGGGCGCTTTTAGCGTCTTTGGTAGGCGGCACAGTCATAATGGTGATAGGCATAATAGATGACAGGTTCAAATTGATACCTCGCCTGAAACTCCTGGCGCAGTTTATTGCCGCTATAATCACGATAATGATGGGCGTTCAGGTGGCGTTTATCAAAATTCCGTTTCTCAGCATGGTTTTTACCTGCCTTTGGATCGTCGGTATGACAAATGCTTTCAATCTTATAGACAATATAAACGGCCTTTGTGCGGGCATTGCCGCAATAGCGTCATTCTTTTTTGGCGTACTGGCATTTATTAACGGCAATTTCGTACTTGCGGCGACTTCTTTTGCACTTATGGGAAGCGCGCTGGGTTTTTTGAGATACAATTTTCCTAAAGCGAACATATTTATGGGAGATGCCGGCAGCATGTTTTTAGGTTTTATGCTGGCCTCAATAGCGGTAGCTGGTAGCTGGAAGACATCAAGTCTCACGACCTCTTTAGCTATACCTATACTGATACTCGGATATCCGATCTTCGATGTTACGTTTGTTACTGTAATGAGGATGATGGAGGGGCGGCCGGTATCTATGGGTGGGAAAGACCATTCTTCTCACCGTTTTGCCATAGCGATAATGGAATCAATAATGCGTTCGCGCGGGAAAAATAACTCAAAAGGAACAAAGCTTATTCCCGCAATAGTGACGTTTGCCAAAGGGCTCAGGACAAAGGGTGAAGACCGCGTCCTGAATAGGCTAGCGGCCTCAGGATTTAAGAAGAAAAGGGGCGTCCTGATGCTTTACGGTTTGAGTTTTGCTTTGGGGCTCGCCGCGCTAGGTATGACCGTATTAGGGAGGTATTTCGATTGGGGTATAATGATAATCACTCTTATCCTTACGCTTCTTTTCGGTATAAGGTTGGGGAGGGTGCGAAGCAATGGATAATTTAATTATTCTAAGTTTAGGGATCCTTATTTTCGGGCTTCCTTTTTCAAATAGTATTATAGAGATTGCCGCCACAGCCGCGATAGCGTTATGGTTTTTTAAAAAGATTTTCATCCAGCGAAGCCTTAAAGTAGAAAAGACGCCTTTAAATACTCCGGTGTCGCTTTATTTTCTATTCGTACTGTTCTCACTTATAAACACCAAATTTTTTATAACCAGCCTGATAGGATTTGGGTTTAAAGCAATGGAGCATTTTCTGTTATTCGTCGTAATGATCGATACTATAAGGACAAAAAAAGATTTCATGAAGATAATGGCGTTTATTTTTATTTCGGGCCTTTTAATGGCTGCCGACGGCTTGTGGCAGTATTTTATGCATTACGATTTCTTGAGGCACTACCCCATATGGAGTTCTTTTAATAGGATAACCGCTTCTTTCAAGTTTCCTAACGGGTTTGCAGGCTGGCTTGTGACAGTTTTGCCATTTTTTGTGGCGATAGCTATATTAAATACAAAGGAAAAACTACTCAAATTATTCGGAGCATTGCTGAGTATTCTGCTTTTTATATGCCTCCTTTTGAATTTTACCAAAGGAGCAATCCTCGCATTTATACTAGTTGCTGTGTTTCTTGCCTGGAAAAAGGGCGAATCTGCAAAAAAGATATTGCTTGCTGCGCTTACAATTGCGGTTTTGGGGATCGGCATGATGGTGGTTTTGGGACGCGGCGATATTATTTTGGATTACACTGCACGCGGTTTGTCGGTTTTTCACAGGCTCGATTTAATTAAGATGTGCTGGAGGATGTTTTTAGACCACCCGATTTTAGGACATGGTATAAATACCTTCATGAGTATATACGAGACTTATGCTAGTGATATGCAGTTCGGCGGCGTATCCTATGCGCACAATGCTTATCTTCAGATAGCGGTCGAGACAGGGGCCTTGGGCCTTTTGGCGTTTTTGTGGTTAATAACCGTTTTGTTTGTAACGTCTGTGAAAAACATCGCGCGAAAGCCAGAAGGAACTATAAAAACGGCCCAGACAGCGGTTTTAGCAGGATTGATCGGCTACCTTGCTTTCACTACCGTAGAATCGACGCTATATTCATTACCGCTCGCAATATTATTTTATTATTTTTTGGGTCTGGCGGCGGCGCTACAAAATATCAAGGATTAAGCAATGAAAATACTTATAGTAAACCCTTTCGGGATAGGTGATGTATTATTCACTACGCCTATTTTAAACGCCCTGGCAGAAAGCGGCCACAGTGTATATTACTGGTCCAATGAAAGGGTCGCCGATATATTGAAGTATAACCCCAAAATAAAGGGTGTGTTTTCTCTGGCAAGGGGAGATATAAAGAAGATATTTAAGGATTCTTTTTTCAGCGGCATTAAGTCCTTGTTTTCAATGCTCGTAAAGATCAAAAAAGAGAAGTTTGACGTTGCCTTTGATTTCTCGCTGGACTATAGGTACAGCCTCATTTTATGGTTTTTGGGCGTAAAAAAGAGAATAGGGTTTGATTATAAAAATAGAGGCCGGTTTCTGACGGATGCCATAAAGGTAAAAGGCTTCGGCGGGCAGCACATGGTAGAGTATTATAACGGCCTGGCCCGTTTCATGGGGAGTAGTATCAAGCCAGATGTAAATATGGAACTTTTTGTAGGAAAGGATGACGTAAAGCAGGCAGAGGTATTTTTGCAAAAATGCGGCGTTGCCGCGGGAGATATTCTTTTGGGTATTGCCCCGGGCGGTGGCGGAAGCTGGGGCAAAGATGCTTTCAGAAAACGTTGGCCAAAGGAGAAATTTGCCTATATTGCCGAAAGATTAGGTAAGGAAGCAAGTTACAAAATAGTGATTTTCGGAAGCAAGGATGAATCGGATATATGCGCATATGTAAATAAGAACACCAGCCCAAAAGCGATAGATGCATGCGGTAAGCTTACTTTGGGGCAATACGCCGCGGTATTGAAAAGGTGCAGATTATTAGTTACAAATGACGGCGGACCTCTTCACATGGCGGTGGCATTGGAGGTGCCCAGCGTATCTATATTCGGCCCGGTGGATGAGAAGGTCTACGGCCCTTATCCCGAATCTTCGAAACATGCCGTAATAAGCGGCGAAGCGAAGTGCCGGCCGTGTTACAAAGATTTTAGATATCCTTTATGCAAAGCGTTTATATGTTTTGATTCTATAGAACCGGAACGCGTTTTAAAAACAGTAAAGAGGTTTTTATGAAAAAAATAGCATTTATTCTTGCCGGAGGCAAAGGGACCAGGCTCTGGCCGTTATCGCGCGAGAACTACCCGAAACAGTTTGTGCCGTTTAAGGATGGCCTTTCGCTGTTTCAGATGGCGCTCGATAGGGCAGCGCGTACTTTTTGCCCCGAAGACATATATATAATCTCAAACGAGAACTACCGCTTTACAATACTTAATCAGATAGACATGTTCGGCGGCATCAAGAAGCCAGCCCGGGACAAGATAAAAAAGAAC
>JAHIPI010000016.1 GCA_018894435.1 Candidatus Omnitrophota bacterium
GTTCAGCGTCCCGCGAGCATCAAACAATACCTCTTCAAGCATCATTGCCGCTGTCTGAACCGTAAGCATCCTGAAGTGATGATTGCCCATTATCTCGTTTATTTTATCGCTGAATGTATCAAGATAGAACGGATGCCCATCGGCGAATGCTATGAGGAAGTCAAGAAGCTCGTCCGTAACCTTGACCGTAGGCAGTTTTTTCTGAAGGAATGCCCTGCTCGTTTCGCAGTCAAACCCGCTCAGAGTGATCTTTTCAAAGTTGCCAAAAAGCAGCGAAAGCTTCTCTGAAAGTATATGTTTTATGGCATTTACCTCGGAACTCGCGACAATATACATCGTATCCTTCTGCGTCATTATCTTTTTTCCGAAACATTTGAACGGGTCCCTTATCCCGAGCTTTGCGAGATTATGAAATTCGTCAAGTATGACGACGCAAGGTTTTTTACTTTCTTTTTTTAAAATGGAACTTAAGTTTAGCAATTCTGAGTAGGAATCGTTATTCTCGCCTTTTTCTATCTGGCGAAGTATGCTCTTTATGCTTCCTACTGTTTCCGGTATGCAGTCTTCGCAGGCTCCCAGTAGGTAGTCAAGGTCGTCTCTGGCGTCCTGTCGGTTGTATTTTAGGAAATTATATAAAAGCGTCCCTATGAATTTGGTGGCGAATTGCTTGAAAGGCTCTTCCGTGACTTCGATGTAGATCGGTAGTATGTCACTGCCCTTTACAGTCAGTAAGAAGTGGTTGAGAAGCGATGATTTGCCGGTAAGCCTGTGCCCGGTAATGGCGACATTTTGCCTATAGCCGCCCTTAAGCGCATCCACTCTCTTGCCCAAAAGAGTCAAAATCTCGTTTCTACCGAAAAATTTTTCTCCTACAACAGGATCTATAAGCATAATCTAACACTTACGGCAAATAGTTGAATGGATTTTGCGGTTCGTGCCCTTTCCTTATCTGAAAATGAAGATATGGTTCGTTCGCCCTGCCGGTCTTGCCGACTTTGGCTATTACCGTACTCTTTTTTACCTCGTCTCCCGCCTTGACCAATATTTCTGAATTATGCGCATAAACGGTGGAAAAACCGTTTCCATGGTCTATTATAACGGTTTTTCCCAATCCTTTCATGTTTTCATCGACAAAACTTACCAAACCGTCATCCGCCGCTATAACGCCGGTGCCTTCGTTTGCTTCTATATCTATGCCTTTATTTGTTATGAGTCCTTTTTTTGCGCCGAAGTATGATATCACCTTGCCCGATACCGGCCATGCGAATTTGGTTTCGCCCCAAACACCCGGAGAGGTCCTTGTGTATTTCAGTTCTTCACTATCTCCACCGTGACGGGGAATAAAAAGTTTTTGTCCGGCGGATATCTTCGTGGCGTCGGGCAGTCTGTTGGCTCTTACTATATCATTTACGCTCACATCATATAACTTGGATATCTTCCAGAGGGTATCGCCTCTTTTTACCTCATAATAGACTCCCTTCGGATAGCGCGCTGAGGGCCGCTCGAGGCGTGGCCTTACAGATGCGCATCCGATCAGTGTAAGCGCAATTGCAAACGACACTAATATATATGTGTATCTTTTTATGCTCATGCTCTTTCGCCCTATTCTGTTCCAGCGGCCGCGTCGAAGGATGGAGCGGGTGAAGGGAATCGGCGCCCTCGCCTTCGCAGGAGCTTCGGCTCGGGTCGGCCACTCGCTCGCTGACGGCCGGTCCTTTCGGACTTACGGCCTTTTCCTCCCATTAGGTCGGCGCTCGCTCACTTCGATTCCAGAGACCGCTCAGCCTTACAAAAATACTGGAGCGGGTGAAGGGAATCGAACCCTCGCAACAAGCTTGGGAAGCTCGTATTCTACCATTGAATTACACCCGCATTCTACTCCTCCTACGCCGAATTGCTTTCGCGTTCGGCTTCGGAGGATTAATTCGACCTTATGACTTACGTCATAACCGTGCATCGTATGGTTCCGTAAGTCATGGTCTCATTAACATTGCCCGCCCGCTAGGCGGGTCCGCCTTGACGGCGGAAATTACACCCGCTTACCAAGTCAATATCTTGTAAGGCATTTGTAATCTTTATAGCGCCTCTTTATATCTTTGGGTTTTAGGCGGCTCAATTTTCGCAGGCTGAAGTCTTCTACTGTGTAAGACGCCATTACCGTGCCGTAAATGATAGCCTTTTTTATATCGTTATCGGCGATTCTTTTCTTTTTCCCCAAATACCCCATGAAGCCGCCCGCAAAAGTATCTCCCGCCCCGGTAGGATCATTTATTGTCTCCAAAAGATACGCCGGCGCCGAAAAAACGGAATCGCGCGAGAATAGTAATACGCCGTGCTCCCCCTTCTTAATGACTACCTTCTTAGGGCCGAGACTAAGAATGGACCTGCCGGCTTTAAGAAGGTTGGATTCCTGGCTAAATTGCCTCGCCTCCGATTCATTTAGAAGAAATATGTCCACTTTTTTTGCTACCTCTAAAACAGAACGCCTTTTATTTTGAAGCCAGTAGTTCATCGTGTCGCATGCGGTCAATCTTGGTCTATCCATTTGCTTCATTACCGAAAGCTGAAGCTCGGGGTCTATATTTGCTAAAAAGAGGAGTTCGTTTTTTTTATATTCCCGGGGTATTTTTGGGGAGAATCTCTGAAAGACATTCAAATGCGTATATACGGTTTCGGCATTGTTAAAATCGTAATCATATCTCCCTTTCCATGAAAACGTCTTACCGTCCGCCACCTCAAGCCCCTTTAAGTCTACCTTCTGCTTCCTGAGGAGCGATACGTACTTTTGCGGAAAATCCGTGCCTACCACCGCTACTAGATTTACTCTTGTGAAGAATGAGGCACTCACCGAAAAATAAGTGGCCGAACCGCCGAGCACTTTATCTACTTTTCCGAAAGGGGTTTCTATTGAATCCAGGGCCACCGAGCCCACTACAAGTATGGACATTTGTTAATTCTTCTTTCCCGAAGATACGGCTTCTTCGAACAGTTTTATGGAACAGTACTTGTTGCACATTGTGCAGACATCGCTCGTGATCGGGGCGGATGAGCGCCTGTATTCTTTTGCCCTTTTAGGGTCAAGGGAGCATTCTATCTGCTTCTTCCAATCCCTCTTTTTGCGCGCCAGTGAAATAGTGTTATCCATTTCAATAGCCCCTCTTACCCCTTTGGCTAAGTCGGCTGCGTGCGCGGCTATTTTAGATGCTATTACCCCCTCTTTTACGTCATCCAGAGTCGGTAGTCTAAGGTGTTCGGACGGCGTGACATAACAGAGAAAGTCAGCGCCGAAATAGGCAGCCATTGCTCCGCCTATTGCGCTGGTTATGTGGTCATAGCCGGGAGCTATGTCGGTGACGATCGGCCCCAAGACGTAAAATGGCGCGTTGTCGCATAAAGACTTTTCCATTTCTACATTCCTTTTTATCTGGTGCATCGGAACGTGACCCGGGCCTTCTATCATAACCTGCACGCCTCGTTTTTTACTTTTTCGCGCCAACTTTCCCAGCGTGATCAGCTCTGTTATCTGCGCTCTATCGGTGGCATCGTTTATGCATCCGGGCCTCATCCCATCCCCCAGGCTCAGGGTCACGTCATACTCATGCGCGATTTCCAGTATATCGTCAAAATATTCATAAAAAGGGTTTTCTTCGCCGGTTTTGGCTATCCACTGCGCTATAATAGCGCCGCCTCGGCTTACTATGTCCAGAATGCGGCCGTCTTCTCTCATTGTATTGAGCGCTTCTTTTGTTACGCCCGAATGGATGGTAAAGAAATCTACGCCTTCTTTGGCCTGGTTTTCCAGACATTTAAGCATATCATTTTTTGAAATATCCGCTATATCGCTGCCTTTGGATATCTTTTCCACGGCCATCTCATAAATAGGAACGGTCCCTACCGGCACATCGGATTTTTTTAATATGAGGCTTCGTATCTTTTTCAGGTTTTCACCCGTAGATAAGTCCATGACCGTGTCAGCGCCGGCGGCTACCGCTACGTTAAGTTTTTTAATCTCGAGATCTATGTCTTCACAGCCGGCCGAACTTCCTATATTGGCGTTGACTTTTGTCCTGAGCCCCATGCCTACGGCACAATACTTTTCTATTTTTCTGGACTTATTGGACGGTATTACGATAGAACCGTCTGCTATGCCGTTTTTAATATATTCCGGAGCGGCATTTTCATATTTTGCGACAAGCCGCATCTTTTCTGTTATCATGCCCTTCTTTGCGGACTCTATGAGTGTCATTTTGGTAGCGCCTCTACGTTTCTAATTCTCGTTTCAAAAGACAGGTTCGGCGATACACATCCTTTGATTTTATTACCGCCGATATAACCGCTATTCTATGCGCATCGAACTTTTTCAGGTCTTTTATTTTTTTTATATCTATGCCGCCTATCGCGAAAAACGGTATATTAACTTTTTGCTTTATTTTCTTCAAGATATGCGGGCCGAGAGATTCTGACTTTGGCTTACTTGGGCTTCTGAAGACAGGGCCTATGCCTATATAATCGGCGCCGTCCCGCTCCGCTTTTAATGCCTGCTTTAAGTTGTGAGTCGATATGCCTATTATCTTGCCCGGCAGTATTTTTCGCGCGCACTTGATGGGCATGTCCTCTTGCCCTAGATGCGTGCCGTCGGCATCCGTCGCCAACGCTATATCTACCCGGTCGTTTATTATAAAGATCTTCTTATGCCTTTTTGTCAGGCGCCGCAATGCGGTTGCTTCTTTAATAAGAACGGCATCGGAGGATATTTTATCGCGGAGCTGTATGATATCGGCGCCTCCGCGAAGGACATTCTCAGCTACTTTTAAGACGCTTCTTTTTCCTACGGCGTTCTTATCAATGATGACGTAAAGTTTAAAATTTTTCAATTAGCGCCTTCTCAAGCGAATAAAGCTCAAAGCGCATCTTTTTGAATTTATCCGCCGAAACAGCGCTCGA
>JAHIPI010000017.1 GCA_018894435.1 Candidatus Omnitrophota bacterium
CGTTCCATGAAAAGACAGGACTGCCCGTCCTCATAAATACATCATTAAACAGGCGCGGTGAGCCCATGATATGCTCGCCTGATGACGCGCTTAATATGTTTTATGGTTCAGGACTGGAATATTTAATAATGGGGAATTATTTAATCAAGAAAGGATCAAAATGAGCAAAAAATTTCCGTTATCCGTAGTAATTATTACCAAGAACGAATCCGACAATATAGAGGACTGTCTCAAAAGCGTTGCCTGGGCTGATGACGTGGTGGTTCTTGATGATTTCAGCATAGATACGACGGTAAAAATCGCCAGAATGCACACCGAGCGCGTCTATGAAAGGAAGATGGATATTGAAGGCCGTCACCGAAACCATGCTTATTCGCTCGCCAAAAACGAATGGGTTTTTAGCCTGGATGCGGACGAACGTATGACTGATGAGCTAAGAGAAGAACTGAAACATCTTTTGCGCAAAGAGGTAAAAGATGTGACATTTACTGTTCCTGTCAAGGCATTTATAGGCGATAAATGGGTAAAGCACGGAGGCTGGTACCCCGGCCGCAAAGTAAGATTATTTAGGAAAGATAAGTTTAAATACGAAGAGGCAAAGGTCCACCCCCGCGTATTTTATCAGGGCAGTTGCGGCCACCTTAATAATCCTATTCTCCATTATTCTTACAAAAACTACCACGAATTCTTCCAAAGCCTGAATAATCAGACTACGCTCGAGGCGGAGAAATGGTTCGGCGAGAAGAGAAAGATAGGGACTTGGAAGGCTATTCGTAAAATGGTAGACCGGTTTCTTAAAGCCTATGTTTTAAAGAAGGGCTTTCTCGACGGTTTCACGGGGTTTATATTTGCCATGGGCGGCGGGCTTTATCAGATATACAGTTATGCGAAGTACCGGGAAATGTTAGATAATGACAAGCGAGGTAAAGAATGATACTGAGTGTAATAATACCTGTTTATAACGAAAAAGCGACGATAGAAGAGATTGTGCGGCGCGTAAAAGCGGCTGAACCGCAGGATAAAGAAATAATCATTGTGGACGACTGCTCAACCGACGGAACACGCGATATATTAAAGCACGTGGAGAGCGATAGGATAAAGGTAATATTGCATGAAAAAAATACCGGTAAAGGCGGCGCTATTAGGACTGGCCTAGGGGCGGCAGCCGGCGATATTGTCATGCTGCAGGACGCCGATCTTGAATATGACCCTAAGGAAATAGCCGCGCTTATTAAGCCGATTCAGGAGGGAATAGCTGATGCCGTATATGGCTCAAGGTTTATGGGCGGCAGGCCTCAAAGGGTGCATATGTTTTGGCATCAGGTCGGCAATAGATTTCTTACATCTTTATTTAATATAATGTATAATTGCACTTTGACAGATCTTGAGACGTGCTACAAGGCATTCAAAAGAGACCTGATAAAGGATTTTAAAATAAAATCGAATGGCTTTACAATAGAACCGGAATTGACAGCCAAGATCTTCGGGAAGCACGCGCGGCTTTACGAAGTGCCTATTTCGTATTACGGCAGAAGCTATGCCGAGGGCAAGAAGATAAGGTTTTACCACGGCCTTGAATGCATATGGGCGATCATTAAATTCAGGTTTGTGGATTGATAATGGCAATTAGTAGCGGACACTTAAGTGCCCGCTACTAAAATAAGAGGAATATTAGGATGACACGGCAAAAATATGTATTCAGGATAATATTTATTACATGGGTTTTTATGTGGCTCTTATTCTTTGTCCGTGGCATTATGAAAGTGGAAGGAAGAGATTATAAAAATCTTTTCGGAAAGACGCTTGAAGAAAAAGAGGCGTATGTAACGGGCTGCGAGTTTTTCGATTTTGTGAACTTCTGCAAAAAAGAAATCCTGAAGGATTCTACATACAGCGTTCGGGCGAATTACGACCAGACAATGGATTATTTCAGATTTGCCTATTATATTTATCCCGTAAAACGTGATTTGGGCAATCCGGATTACATAGTTTGTTATAAAACAAAATTCGCAAAAACCGGCTATACCAAAGTAGCCGCCTTGGCCGCTGATAAATATATTTTAAAGAGGAAATAAATTCATGGAAATAATCAGGCTTATAGCAGGATTTCTTGTAACTTTTGCCGTGGGTTGGAATATCGTCTTCTGGCTTTTTAAGCGCGACAGATCGTTCGCTATCCCAGAGAGGATTGCCTTTTCATATATGCTGGGGCTCGGAGTCATTACGCTTGAGATGTTTTTCTATTCTTTGATGGGAGTGCCTTTTTCCATAAAGTGGGTCCTTTTACCGTGGATTTTTATATTGCCTATTAACATGTATTTCTATCACAGAACGGCACCTTCCGGTAAAGAGCCGGCAGGGAGCAAAAAGACGGTATTTGACTATTTTCTTTTAGGGGGCATTATATTCCAGTCGTTATACGCATTCTTTAAGGCGATTATAAGGCCGGAAGATTCATTCGATTCAATAGGGAATTTTGCTTTTAAGGCCAAGATGTTTTTTGTAGAAGGAAGGGTGCCCTACGACCTATTTATGAACAAAGCGATGGATATACAGCATGTCGATTATCCGCTCTTTGTGCCGCTTTCCGAGACATGGATGTCAATGTTCATAGGCAGTTGGAACGACCTGCTTGTAAAAGCGCTCTTTCCCATGTTCCTTGTAGCGCTTTTGATCGTGTTCTACTATGCTCTTAGGCGGGTCATAGGCGCGCGATGGGCGCTTATCTCCACGTTTTTTCTGGCCACGATCCCGCATTTCTTAAATTATGCCACAATCGGCTATGCTGATTTCGCGCTTATAATGTTTTATACCGTAAGTTTTTTGTATCTATTTCTGTGGATCGCATATCGCAGAGAAAATAAATACCTTATAGCAGCCGCTTTATTTTCCGTCCTTTCGCTTTGGGCGAAGAATGAGGGGGCGCTACTCTCGCTTGTCAATATAGCGCTCTTAGTCCTATTTGCCTGGCTTGAGCGCCGGGAAATGGCAAAGAACGAATGGTTCGGCATTGCCTATTTCGTAGGTATTATATGCGCCCTGGAAACGGCATGGTTCATCTTTATACATAGGATGGGGCTTTCAAACGAGTTTATAAATATGGACACACTTAAACTTTCAGTTTTCATTAATAATCTTGACCGCATCCCGCTCGTGCTTTATGACTGCCAGAAACATATATTTGGGCCGAAGAAATGGAATATTTCGCTTTTGGTATTTACGGCGGGGTTTATTCTCTATTTTAAGAGATCCTTCAGCGGATATTTTAAATACATCACCCTTTCTATTCTTTTGGCATTTTTAGGATACAGCGCATTTTATCTGATCACGCCCCTTGAAATACGCTACCACCTTCAGACAGCCGGCTCAAGGACGTTATTACATTTTCTGCCCATCGTCGTCTTTTGGATAGGGTATTTGGGAAAGGAACTGGAATTAGATGCAGAAAGTAATATTCATAGACCGGGACGGCGTCATAAATAAAGACCCGGGCGGTTGGACAAAATACAGCTATGTAACAAAATGGGAAGATTTTTTATTTATAGACGGCTCTATCAGGGCCCTTAAGCTGCTGAAGGACGCCGGCTATAAGGTCTTTCTCATATCCAACCAGGGCGGCATAAGTAAGGGGTATTTTACGCAAAAAGACCTCGACGTGGTCAACAAGAAGATGCTTCTTGAGATAGAAAAAGGCGGCGGTAAGATAGACAGCCTCTTTTACTGCCCGCACCACGACAAAGATAATTGCGAGTGCAGGAAACCGAAGACGGGCCTTATAGAAAAAGCCGCCAAAGATATGCATATCGATTTCAAGAACACTTGTATAATAGGGGACGCTATTGGGGATATAGAAGCCGGAAAGCGTATGGGTATGAAAACGATATTTGTTGCCTCGGGAAAGACCTCTTTATCGGAACTGGACGGCTGGAGCGTTAAACCGGATTATATAAAACAAAACCTACTCGAAGCGGTGGAGTGGATACTAAGGAGCTGACATGGCGAAAAAAATACTTATAGCGTATGCCAATGCCGGGGCAGGGCACCGAAAAGCGGCATATGCCGTAGAAAGCGCTTTTAAAGAAATAAATAGGAATGATATTGAGACAAAGGTAATTGATGCCCTGGATTACTCCACGCCGTTTTTCAAAACAGGCTACCCGACTTTTTATCTATTTGCAGTAAATAAAATACCTTATATATGGGGTATATTTTATTATCTTCTCGATACGCGTTTATTCTACAGATGCATAGCTTCGTACGGAAGAAGGCTGCATAACTCCTTAGGATTCGCCGGGCTTGAAAAATTCCTGGGCGAATACAACCCCGATATCGTTATAAATACACATTTTCTAGGCAGCGAAGTGATGGTCCACATGAAGAAAAAAGGCATGCTTAAAAATACTAAGCTTGTGTCGGTAGTCACCGATTACATGATGCATGCTTTCTGGGTGGATAAGATGATAGACTATTTTTCGGTAGCGCAGGAAGAAAGTAAGAAGGATCTTATGAATAGGGGCATACCCGCCGAAAAGATAAGAGTGTTCGGTATACCTATAGACAGGAAATTTGCCGCCCATACAGATAGAAAAGAATTATGCGCTAAATTGGGTATTGATGGCACGAAAAAGACTGTTTTGATAGGTTCGGGCGGTTTTGGGGTAGGGCCGGTGAAAGAACTGGTGAAGGAACTTATGGGCACCGAAGCCGTGGAGCAGTTATTAGTGGTCTGCGGCAAAAATCCGGAATTATGCAAATATATCAGCAATATGACAAAATCCGCGGCAAAAGTGATAAAAGTATACGAATTTGTAGATAATATGGATGAATTAATGAGTGTTTCTGATATAATAGTCACGAAATCCGGCGGGATGACTTCTTCGGAGGCCATGGCAAAAGACCTTCCGATGATAATTACTTCTGCCATCCCCGGCCAGGAGGCAAGAAATTCCAAGTATCTCGTTAAATGCGGGGCGGCCATACAGGCGCCTACCATAAAGAAGGCAAGAGAAGCGATAGTAGAGATTTTCAGCTACAAAGATAAGCTTGAAGAACTGAAGAATAGGATAAGAGCCATAAAAAAGCCAAATTCTTCCTACGATATCGCGCAATTCGCGATAAATTTACTGGATAATAAATAATATGAATTCTGATATAAACTGGGAATTGAATGAAATAGTAGAATCGCTGAAGGCTTACAGTGAATTGGAACGATTATCGGGTATTGAATTTTCGGTCCGTTCTGCTAGCGGCACTTCAAAAGAAAAAGAACTTGTGTTACTGGAAAAAGAAATAGCAGGGATGAGCTGCTGTCAATTGTGCCATATACGCACAAAGCTTGTTTTTGGGTCCGGCAGTCCCGACGCAAAACTTATGTTTGTAGGGGAGGCGCCCGGAAGAGATGAAGACCTGCAGGGACTTCCTTTTGTGGGGAGGGCAGGCCAGCTTTTGACCAAAATAATAGAATCGATCGGCCTTAAACGAAGCGAGGTCTATATCTGTAATATACTTAAATGCCGTCCACCCGACAACCGGGCGCCTTTTCCCACTGAGATACTAGCATGCGAGCCTTACCTTAAGAGACAGATAGAGATTATAAAACCCCGAATAATATGCGCGCTCGGAAAATTCGCCTCCCAGACGCTTTTAAAGTCTCAGACGACGATTACGCAATTGCGCGGGAAATTTTACGATTACGAGGGCATAAAACTTATACCGACTTTTCATCCGGCATATCTTTTGCGCAACCCCGGCGACAAGCGGCTTGTCTGGGAAGACATGAAGAAGATAAAAAAAGCTCTGGATGTAAAATGAAATACGCAGAAGTAGCGCTAGACCTTCCAATAGATAGAACTTTTCACTATACTGTACCTTCAGCTATGATGGCCAATATTGAAACAGGCAAGAGGGTATGGGTACCTTTCGGCGAAAGGCGCATGATAGGCTACATCGTCAGCGTAACGGATGCTTCACCGGTATCAAAACTTAAAGATATAGAGAAGATCATAGACGATACTCCCATAATCCTGCCTTGCCTCATGAAACTTGCTCGATGGATATCCGCATATTATTGTACGTCCTTAGGCAGCGCTATTGCCGCCATCGTACCGGCGCCGCTAAAGGGCGGAAAGACAAAGGTCACGTCACGGATAGCCGAAAAAGAGGAAGATTACGCCGCAAGCGCGCCCTTAAAGCCTACAGTCGAACAAGAATTAGCCCTTAAGGATATAAGAAAAGCCGTTATGAAAAATGAATTCAGGGTTTTTCTCTTATACGGTATTACTTCCAGCGGAAAGACGGAAGTGTATCTGCAGGCGATAGAAGATGTCTTAAAAAAAGGCAAGAGCGCCGTAGTGTTAATCCCGGAGATATCGCTTACGCCGCAGACTGTAGAGCGGTTTAAATCGCGCTTCGGAAACCAAGTGGCGGTAATCCATAGTCAGATGCGCGGGGGCAGGCGCTTTGAGGAGTGGCAGGCGATAAAAGACGGCCGAGCGCGTATAGTCGTAGGGCCGCGTTCCGCCATATTCAGCCCTATGAACGACATAGGCCTAATAGTCGTCGATGAGGAACACGAGACATCTTACAAGCAGGAAGATACCCCGCGCTACCACGCGCGAGAAGCCGCCATAGAGCGCGCGAGAATAGCAAATTGCCCGGTTATCCTCGGTAGCGCCACGCCATCCCTGGAATCTTATTACAAGGCCCAAAAAGGGGAATATAAGCTGCTTAAGCTTACCAAGCGTATAGACGATAGACCCCTTCCCATAGCGATGATTATTGATATGAAAAAGGAGATAGAAAGAAGGAAAAAAGTAGCGATTATTTCATCCTATCTCAGGAATAAAATAGAAGAGGCCTTAAAGGGTAAAAAACAGATAATGCTTTTTTTGAATAGGAGGGGCTTCGCCACCTATATAAACTGTAAAAATTGCGGCTCTACTATTAAATGCAAAAAATGCGCTTCAGTAATGGTTTATCATTATGCAAAAAAGGAGCTTAACTGCCACTATTGCGGATGGAGGCTTCCGGTGCCGAAGATCTGCCCGGAATGTAAAAGTGCCTATCTTAGTTTTTCCGGCAAGGGTACCGAGAAGGTAGAATCCGAGATCCACAGGTTATTTCCGACCACCAATATAGACAGGATGGATACTGATGTGACTAAAAAGAAGGGTTCACACGATAGAATCCTTAAAAAAGTAAAAGAGGGCAGCACCAGTATACTGGTCGGGACGCAGATGATAGCAAAGGGCCACGATTTTCCCCAGGTTACGCTTGTGGGTGTTATCTCTGCTGATGTTTCGTTAAATATTCCGGACTTTCGCAGTAGCGAGCGTACATTTGACCTACTTACTCAAGTAGGCGGACGGGCAGGCAGGGGTAAAGACGCTGGCGAGGTTGTGATCCAGACATATACGCCGACGCATTACGCAATATTGGAAGCAGCAAAGCACGATTATGAGGCGTTTTACAAAAGAGAAATCGTGTTTCGGGAAGAACTCAATCTGCCGCCTTTTTCGAACATCATAAAGGTAACATTGAGAGCCGGCAAGGAATCTGCGGCAAGAGAATCAGCAGAAGAATTGACAAAATACTTGAGGAGCGGGCTTAAGGGCGAAGAGGCGGCCGTAGTAGGGCCCGCCCCGGGCATTATACCTAAATTGAATAACCGCTATATCTGGAATGTAATAGTTAAGGCAAAGGCACCGTTCGAAACTTCTCTTAAATTGAAGTCGTTACTCGCAAAAGCAGGGGGCAGGAAGAGGGGTTTTATAAGCGTGGACGTTGATCCTATATCTATGTAGAAGATAGGTTGTAAAAATTGTGTTAGGCGCATCGATTATTTTATCGGCGTGATGGGGGAATTTTTTCGGGAGATTAATCTAAAACTCTCGAATATCCCTCTCGCGCTTAGCACGAGATAAAATGGTGCTATCGGCACCCTCTTCCGGGAATAGGCCAAAACCCCTGACAACGCTGTAAAATAGCAAATGATGACTATGAGAAGCAGGGCGAATATCCGCTTATCTTTTGGCCACACAATGACCAATCCGATTACAACAAAGAGATACTCCAATGTTTGTTTTGCTAATAGGACCAAGGTGGGCAGTTCATTATACAAATTCGCGATTATTTTATGTGCAGTAAGCGGGATCCCTTCTGTTATCGGAAACGGCTTCGCTTTGATTGCAAACAGGTCTAATATGCCGGTTCTCGCCGTTCCGAAATACATCATCACTATGCGCTTAGAGAAATATTTCGCATATTGGAATGGATTTTTCACGATATATGAAATAGCTATTTTTTCGTAAATTTTAGATTCTTCAAACGGGTTTGTAACACCTTCCAGCGAATTGCCTACCAGTTCCTCCAGGGCTTTGCCGCGGCTTATATTTTCTGCGTTTACCTTCGCAAGCATGGTTCCGGCTCTACCGATGACATGGCCGGGGGTAGTAGATAACGAGTAATAACCGTAGGTCCGTAAATTACGAAGTTGCCATGGAGATATTACAGCACAGAAGACCAGAAGGAGCACTGCGATATTGCGTAATTTTTGAGAGATCGTAGTGCCGTTGAGCATCAAAATAATAAGAAAAACCGCGGGAAAATATTGGGCTATAGGCCGGACGAGTGTTGCAAGAGCTGCAAAAAGTCCAGCCAGCGCAAACACCGACAGCTTATTTTTCTTCAGCCCCTTTATAAAGAAGAGAATGCTCAAAGTAAAAAGGAAGGTAAACAGAATTTCGGTAAGAAGTCTGATGCTGTAATAGGCAGATAGAAAGTTTATAGAATAAAGAAAAGCGGATATAAGTGCGATTTTCTTAGATTGAAATACATCTTTTGCTATAAAATAAACTATTATCGCAATGCCGGTGTCCATTAAGATTTGTAGAAGGAGTATAAGCCATGGTTTTATTCCAAAAAGAGAATAGACAACCGCGAGAAATACCGGATAACCAGGGACTGTAAGAGCGCCAAAATTTGAAAATGAATTGTTGGTAAGCAAGCCCATGGCATACTTTGTATAGCGAGCCGAATCGCCGACCACGATTTTATTTTGTACCACTCCTTTGTTCCATGGTTCGAGAGCGACAAAAAAAGAAAGCCTTATCAAAAGAGATAATAAGCAGATAAATACTAATACTAGGGCGGTGTTTTTAAAATAGTTGCGGATATCTGCCATTTTTCTAATCCTTATTCAGTTATTTCCCTTATATTGAAACTGTCTTTACTTTTGTCGAAACTTTTATGTATGGTGGTGAGCGCGTCGAGATTTTTCAGGCCGCGTTCGGCGGCATGGTCATGAGGTTTTATCTCAAGAACTTTTTTGAAACACTGCCTGGCCCGTTCGTAATTTCCTAAATTTGAATGCATCTCTCCCAATAGTTCGTATACGACGGCGCTTTTTTTTGCGACTTCCGCGGCGCTTTCCAATGTTATAACAGCGGCCTCTTCCATTCCTTCAAATTTGAGGAGTATTCCCAGCTTAGTCAGGGCCGCTGCATTTTTAGGGTCGTTTTTAAGCATATCTTCGTAGATGGCCATAGCATCGTGAAAGTTTCCTTTCATTTCATTCAGCATTGCCAGAAACATAGGGATTAAAGAGAAGATTCTTCTTATGAAGATGGCCAGGGTATTGGGCGGGTTTTCTTCGATCTGCCTTATTTCCGCGATTCGCAAGAGCTGCCGCGCTTTGGTGAAATCAGGTTTTATATTAATGGCACGCATCAATAGATCGATAGCATACTTATAGTTTCTTCTGTCTATAGCTATCTGTGCCTTTTCGTAGTGGTCTTTTACTTCTCGGGGGACAGTTTCTTCGGGCATATCTACTCCTTTAAATCACGATATGATTATATAACTCGTAAAAGAGACCGTCAAGTCTTTAATAATAAAAGGGGTAGGTTCTCCGCCTTATTGAATTTGTACAAAAATTGAACAAAGATCGTTTTTAACTTGACATTATTGGCATAGTAACATAAAATATGTTCAAGGAATGAACAAATATGAATAACCACTCTACTATCAAGGAAGAACAAACGCTTAATCTCATACGCGAGGTTGAGGGGAATCCCGCTCTTAACCAGCGGGTTCTTTCTCAGAAGCTTAATGTTTCTCTTGGGAAAGCGAATTATCTCCTAAGGGAACTCGCCAAAAAAGGCACGATCAAGATAGCCAGCTTCTCTAAAAATCCCAAAAAAGCCAAGAAGATGCGCTACATACTTACCCGAAAAGGCCTTCGGCAGAAAGTTAAACTTACTTACCAGTTTCTTCAGGTAAAAGAGGCGGAATATAAGAGATTAAAGAACGAGTATGATAAATACGTTAACGGGAGGTCGTAATGCTAAATAATAAAGTTATTCTTATAACCGGCGGCACGGGGTCATTTGGTCAGGCATTTACGGAGATAATATTTGAAAAGTATAAGCCAAAAAAAGTTATAGTATTCAGTCGCGATGAGTTCAAGCAGCATGAAATGGCAAAAAAATTCCCTACTAAGAAGTATAACATAAGATTCTTTATAGGTGATATACGCGATAAGGATAGACTGGAAAGGGCGTTTGACGGTATTGATTACGTTGTTCACGCCGCCGCGTTAAAACAGGTCCCTGCATTGGAATATAATCCCATGGAAGCCGTCAAAACAAATGTTTTAGGGGCGAATAATATAGTCGAGGCGGCGATTGATAAAGGCGTTAAGATGGTCATAGCGCTTTCGACGGACAAAGCGGTCAATCCTGTAAACCTATACGGCGCCACGAAGCTCGTTTCAGAAAAGATATTCATAGATGCAAACGCATACGGCGGAGGCAGGACAAAGTTTTCGGTAGTCCGTTACGGAAACGTCGTAGGCTCCCGCGGCAGCGTAGTAGAGCATTTTATGGACCTAAAGCATAGAAATATATCAGAGTTCCCTATTACGGATAAAAAGATGACACGCTTCTGGATGACGACGGATCAGAGCGTTCAGCTTGTCATAAAAGCAATCAAGGAAACGGTGGGAGGGGAGATCTTTGTACCCAAAATTTCGTCAATGAATATTATGGATTTAGTGCGCGCGATCAATCCAAAGTGCACGTTTAGGGCTATAGGCATAAGAGCGGGCGAGAAGATGCATGAGATCCTTGTTTCGGAAGATGAATCAAGCAGAACTAAGATTTTTGATGGAATATATGTAATTTTGCCCCAGTTTTTTGAAAAGAGAGAAGCGCACAGGAAGTATAAAAGATATAGATCCCTTCCCGCAAATTTTGCGTATAAAAGCGATGATAATAAAGATTGGCTTACGATTAAAGAATTGCAGAACATATTGAAAGCGTGTACCAATATTTAGGTGATGAAAAATGAAGAATATATCTTACGGCCGCCAATTTATAGATAAACGCGATATAAAAGCGGTCAACAAAGTCCTCAAGTCCGATTGGCTTACACAGGGGCCGAAAGTAAAAGAATTTGAAAATGCTATTTGTGAATATACGGGCGCAAAATACGCCGTAGCGGTATCGAACGCAACAGCGGCATTGCACATTGCCTGCCTGGTCGGCGGCATAGGCCAGGGCGACGAAGTTATAACTTCCCCCATAACATTCGTTGCCTCAGCCAATTGCGTTTTATATTGCGGCGGCAAACCGGTGTTCGCCGATATCCAGAATGACACAATAAATATAGATCCTGCCGAAGTTAAAAATCGGATTAATAAAAGAACAAAGGCAATCATACCGGTGCATTTCGCCGGCCACCCTGCCAATCTCGATGAAATTTGCCAGATAGCGAAAAAACATAAGCTTCTGGTTATAGAAGATGCTGCCCATGCGCTTGGGGCAGAGTATAAAGGGTTAAAGATCGGCTCATGCAAATATTCCGATATGGCGATTTTCAGTTTTCATCCCGTAAAATCTATTACGACGGGAGAAGGCGGGGCCGTTCTTACCAATAGAAAGGATCTATATGAGAAACTGCTGATATTTCGTAATCACGGGATTACAAAAGACGCCTCGTGCTTCACGAACTACTGTTCGCGAACAATGGGTTCCTGGTATTACGAACAGCAATATCTGGGATTTAATTACCGGATAACCGATTTCCAATGTGCTCTAGGGCTAAGTCAGCTCAAAAAATTAGATAAATTCGTGGAAAAGAGAAGAAGGATCGTAAATATGTACCAGCGGGGATTGTCGGGAATGGGTGGCATAACTTTGCCGCAAGAAAAGGCGCACGTGAAATCGGCGTGGCATATCTATTGTATCAGGCTGAAAAATTATACCGAACGGAAAAGAATATTTGAAAAATTACAGAAATCCGGGATATGGCCGCAGGTGCACTATATCCCCGTTCATTTGCAGCCATATTACAGGGAGAAATTCGGATACCGCGAGGGAGACTATCCGAATGCGGAAAATTATTATAAACGCGCGATGAGCATCCCTTTGTATCCTTCTATGACAAAAAGAGATGTAAAGTATGTTATTGATAACTTAGCGGGGCTAAAGGAACTAAGATGAATAAGACGATAGATATCACAAAACAGATGAAGACATGGGGCGGCTTTTTCGGAAAGAGTTATACTTATAGGAACATGTCTACATTAGAGGAGCTAGATAAGAGTTATAAAAAAAATTACAATGTTACAAGGACGGAATTAAATAAAATTTTTCTCGGAGAGATAAAAAAAGATATTAAGATACTCGAAGTAGGCTCAAACATAGGAAACCAGTTGGCCTTACTTCAAAAAATGGGATTTAAAAATCTCTATGGCATCGAGATTAATAGC
>JAHIPI010000018.1 GCA_018894435.1 Candidatus Omnitrophota bacterium
AAGGCCCTCTGGGCTTTATATTTCCTTCGGCTGCGATAATTACATTTTTGGGCATAAGGCGCGAATGGCGCGTTTTAAAAGATATGAAACCCATTCTAGGGCTTTTGCTTTTTCTTGCAATAAGCGCGCCATGGTTTATAGCGATGATCAAGCTTCACGGAAACGAATACCTCGGCAATGTCTGGTCGCTTGAGATAGCGAAAAAACTGAATCTCTCATCCCAGGGAGGGCCGAACCCCATTATCCATTATTTCAGTTCTATCTTTTATTATTTAGGCATGGTGTTTTGCCGAAACCTGCCGTGGTCAGCCTTTTTGCCTGCCGCAATAATCAGCGTTCCTTATTACGCAGGTAAAAAGAGATCGCTCGATTTTCTCTTATCGTGGTTTTTTGCTATTTTTGTTCTACTTACGCTCATATGGTCGCGCGAAAGTTATTATGTGCTGCCGCTTTGTATGCCGCTGGCTATTTTTATCGGTTTATATTTCGCGACACTTACTGAAAAAAATATTCTTATGGAGAAATTTTTGTTTAAATTGCCTTTTATTATAATCGTTTTATTTACGCCATTCGCGCTGACAGGATGGGCGTTTTTTACAGCTTACGGGTTGGGGGAGAACATTATCTTGCCGTCACTTTTGATGTTTATTCCGATAGGTTTTCTTGTATACGCATACATAAGAAAAGCAAAAAGGACGCTTATCCCCGCGGGCCTTATCATCGCGGCCTTCGCGTTTTTCGCTTATTTTAGCGTTTATATTATTTCCGTGGTAGACGACGAGCCGCTCATGGCATTTGCCGAAGACATAAAGGCCGTAATAAAAGACGGTGATGTGATAGCCGCGTCTTCAAGCGGCGCCAGCTACCACAGGCTGAATGTCTATCTTGATGAGTACGACGTCAAGAATATAAGCGCCCCGCCTGATTCTTTAAATGAATTTCTTTCCAAAAAAGACGTAAGGGTCTTTTGCGTAATGTCAAAAGATGATTATGAACACCTCATAACCGAGAAGACGAAGAAGCGCGTTTATATTATGGCCAAGGCCTTCAGGTGGCGAAAGTTCGAGAAGGAAGACGCCGGTTATTTTCTGAAGATGCTCTCGTATATTCTGCACAATAACAGGGATCTTTTTAGACAGTCGCTTAAGTACGAGATATACCTTGTTTCCAATATGCCATGATATTCTAATTATATCGGTTTTTGATTGACTAAGCCTGCTGGATAAATTATAATCTATTTATAACATTGCAAAGAGGTAGTCCCTCGACGCGCTCGCCTAAATCATATGCAAGCTCGCTTGCTCGGGACGATTTTTGCACGCAAAAATCGGAGGGCCATATGAGATATATTGCTGCAATATTAGTTATGCTATTTATAGTATCGTTTGCGCTGCCGCTATATGCCGCAGATAAAAAAGCCGCGCCGGCAAAAGGAGAAATGACTTACGCCGATAAGATAAGAGCGAATAATCAAAAAATAGCGACGTTTGTTGCCGATACGTTAAAAATGCCGTACGTCCTTGTAGGTGATTTTACCGAACAGGACCACGAGAAGGTAGTGGGCGAGACGAAGTATGAAGGCCATGAATACCTGCAAGATATGCCGGAGAAGTGGCACGGTGAAGGGAAAGCGGTAAAATAAAGAAATAACGTAAAAAGTGATAATTAAAAATAGGGACAGCTTCCGCTGTCCCTATTTTTAATGACTGGTGGAGGTGGGGAGATTCGAACTCCCGTCCCCGGATCTCAACCTAGAAGATATTACATGCTTGTCTTACCATTTTAATCTCGCCGTTCACATCTTCGGTAAGCGGGATATGCAAACAGCCAGCTTTTTAAAATTTCGCTACGGGCCCCAAAAGCGGAGGCGCCGCAACTATCCTGCATTCCGGAGCCGCATCCGACCTCCCAGGAAACCAGCCGGAGGGCTTGCTGCAATTAAGCAGCTAACGCTAATTGTTCATTAGCATTTATGTTTTTGTCAGGTGTTTTACGAGGCCTCCCGACAACCTCGGCATGCGCTTCTTAGACTGAACGATTCGAGTCGAAGCCTTTCACCCCCTATAAACTCGTCTTTCCTCTGAACTGGCGCGCTACATCACGCCTCACTTCACGCAGTTTAATAGCTTCGCGCTTGTCGTACAACCTCTTGCCTCTTGCAACGGCAAGTTCTATTTTTGCTATACCATGTTTAAAATAGGCCTTAAGAGGGATTAAAGTAGCGCCCTTTTGTAATGTCTGGCCGATCAGTTTCGTTATCTCATTTTTGTGGGCTAGAAGTTTTCTTTTTCTCTTTGGGTCTACATTTGTATAAGAGCCGTATTCATAAGGACTTATGTGCATATTGCATAAAAATAATTCGCCGTTATTTATTCTGGCAAAACTATCTTCCAAATTCGCATTGTGTTGGCGTAATGATTTTACTTCGGTACCTTTAAGCGCTATTCCCACCTCAAAGCTGTCAAGGATAGCAAAGTTATGCCTTGCCTTTTTGTTGGTAGCAACGATCTCTTCTTTTATGTTTTTCATGGGAATATATTATACCAAAATCATACCATTAATCAAGTATTATACCCTATTTTAATTGACAATATAAAATTCATAAAGTATACTTAAAATACTTGCGGAAGTGGCGGAACTGGCAAACGCGCTAGGTTCAGGACCTAGTGGGCGCAAGCTCTTGGGGGTTCAACTCCCCCCTTCCGCACCAGCTATTTTAATCATTATTATGAAAAAGATCACATTTATAATCGCATTTTTATTCATAGCAGTCGCTTTGTTCGCGCCCGTATCATTGGCCTATCACATAAAGGGTACGGACAAGGATATAGAGGCGCGCGATACCAGAATAAGCGGGAAGAATTACCTTCTTCTGGTGGATATATGCGAGGCCAACGGTATAGACTGGGAATGGGATAGTATCTCGCGCAGGATGATCCTGCGGAAAAACGGCCATGAAGCGGTGCTGCTTATAGGAAGCGAATATTATTGCGTAGATGCGGATATCAAAAAAGCGGGCGATCCGGTAGAGATTAAAGACGGCTCCATCTATGTCCCGTTGAAATTCGCCAAATATACGATTCCATATTTATTTAGCTTGAAAGAGAAGAAGGAGAAGGAGAGTAAAGTAACAGGCACCGCCATTATAGTCGCCCCGGATATACAGAAGCCGTCCGGAAAGAAATTTAAAGTCACAAAAATAGTCCTGGACCCCGGCCACGGGGGGAAGGACCCCGGTGCCATATCAAGAAGCGGCATAAGAGAGAAAGACATAGTCCTTGATGCGGCAAGAAGGCTCAAAAAGGCGCTTGAGAAAGAGGGTGTTGATGTTATTATGACGCGCTCATCCGATATATTTGTGCCTCTTGAGATGAGGGCGCGTATTGCCAATAGGGCAAACGCCGATTTTTTCATAAGTATTCACGCTAACGCTTCGCGCTCCAGATGGATAAAAGGGTTTGAAGTATATTACCTTTCGGAGGCGACCGACGACAACGCGCGCGCCATGGCTGTTTCAGAAAATTCCGCCCTGGATTACGAAGAGAGTTCATTGGACAGGCACTCTAAGAATGTAGATGCCATAGTTTGGGACCTGCAGCTTACCGAGCACAGAGAAGTATCCATAGAGTTGGCAGGTTTTATATGTCAAGAGGTTACCAGAATATTGAGAAGAAGCAATTCCAGCATAAAAAGCGCAAGGTTTTATGTCTTGAAAGGCGCAGAGATGCCATCGGTCTTAGTCGAGCTTAGTTATCTATCCAATAGGACAGAGGAAAGAAAGTTGAAAGACTCCTCCTATCGGCAAAAGCTTGCCGAAGGAATAGCCGCCGGCATAGTCAGGTATAAAGATGAGTATGAGAGAACGAACGGATTTTCACAATAAGAAAGAAATGCACGATAAGCCTATAGGCATATTCGATTCCGGTATAGGCGGCCTTACGGTGTTGAAAGAAATACGGAATATACTGCCCCGGGAAGACATAGTCTATTTCGGCGACACGGCAAGAGTTCCCTACGGCACTAAATCCAAAGAGACGGTTATAAAATTTTCTCTGCAAGACGCCGATTTTCTATCGAACTTTGACGTAAAGATGATAGTGGTGGCATGCAATACCGCTTCAAGCCTTAGCTTAGATATGCTGAAAAGGCGTTATGATATCCCACTTGTCGGCGTGATAGAGCCGGGGGCGCGCAAAGCCGCATCGCTTACCAGAAAGATGAAAATAGGCGTTATAGGCACAAAAGCGACCGTAAAAAGCGGGATCTACGAAAGAGAAGTAAAAAAATTCAACCCGGCAATAAACGTACTTTCTACAGACTGTCCATTATTTGTACCATTGGTCGAAGAAGGCTGGCTTCATGGTAAAATAACAGAAGCGATAGCAAAGACATATTTGGCTCCCGTAAAGAAATTTGGGGCGGATGTCCTCGTGCTTGGATGCACTCATTACCCGCTATTAAAGAGCGTAATACAGAAAGCCCTTGGCAGAGGGGTCAAACTTGTAGATTCGGCTAAAGAGACGGCAAAAGAAGTAAAAGCGATCATAGAAGAAAATGGAATGGCTAAAAGGTCAAACGAGAATCCGGAATACGCCTTTTATGTTTCCGACGAACCGGCGCTTTTCAAAAAGATCGGCGAAAAGTTTCTCAAAAGGCCCATAGAGAGAATCGAAAAAGCGGAAATAGAATTAAAGGAAAAGTATGTACACGATAGAAGTATTTCTCAATTTCAGCGCAGCACATAGGCTGCGTCACTATAAGGGGAAATGCGAAAATATCCACGGCCACAATTGGAAGGTGGGCGTATCTATCTCTTCAAAGACGCCTAACCATATAGGAATAGTGGCGGATTTCAGGGATGTTAAAAAGATACTCAAGGGCGTTCTGGAAAAGTTGGACCATAAGGATCTGAACGCCATCGCATATTTTAAAAAAGTAAATCCCACGTCAGAGAACCTTGCAAAATATATATACGACGAACTGAAAAAAAAGAAACTGAAGCCGTCATCCGTGTCAGTGTGGGAAGCAGATGATTCGAAAGCGGAGTACAGAGAGTGATCCGGGACAACTGGGAATTATTAGTTAACTGTATATGAAAAAAGCAATAGTTTTATTATCGGGCGGGCTTGATTCCGCAACAACGCTTGCTTTGGCGCTTCGCAAGGGTTATGATTGCCGATGCCTTATATTTGACTATGGCCAGCGCCACAAAAAGGAAGTAAGGCACGCGGTAAAAATAGCAAAAGCGGCCAACTGCGGTTACAATGTCATAAAGCTGCCATTTTCTTGGCGCGGCAGTTCTCTTTTAAATAAAAAAGCGCCGCTTCCCAGGCGGGGCATCAAAGAGATGGGAAAGGATATACCGTCTACGTATGTTCCGTCTAGGAATACGGTATTCTTAAGCGTTGCGGCCTCGGTAGCAGAATCCTCCGGCGCCGGCGCGATATTTATAGGCGCAAACGCGGTGGATTATTCCGGTTATCCTGACTGCAGGCCGGAATATTTCAAGGCATTTGAGGCATTGCTTAAAAAGGGGATAAAAAGCGGCAAAGACGGCCGCCATATAAAGATAATAACGCCTCTGATCGGGAAGACAAAGGCAGAAATAGTAAAAATAGGCAGCCGACTTAACGTGCCATACCATCTCACATGGTCGTGTTACGCCGGTAAAAAGATACCGTGCATGGAATGCGATTCCTGCCTTTTGAGAGAAAAGGGGTTTCGCGAAGCCGGTATTAAGGATTCACTTGTATGAAGAAAAAGCGAAGTAAGCTAAAGGCAGATTTAATAGAGATATTTTCGTCAATACAGGGCGAGGGACTTTTTGTAGGCTATAAACAGATATTTGTGCGGCTTGCCGGTTGTAACTTACGCTGCGTATTTTGCGACACAAAGACGGAAGCGAAGATAAAAGGGGTGAGCCCAAACGATGTCCTTCGAAAGGTAAAATATCTGGACAGGGCCCATGGCGAACATCATGCGGTTTCTTTGACGGGCGGAGAGCCGCTCCTCCACACCGCATTTTTAAAAGAACTTCTACCTAAACTGAAACGGGCAGGTTTTAAAATATACCTTGAGACGAACGGTACTTTATATAAAGAGCTAAAACAACTTATTAAATATATCGATTTTGTTGCGATGGATTTCAAGCTGCCGTCGTCAACAGCTATGGCGCCGTTATGGCGTTTGCATAAAGAGTTTCTTAAAATAGCGAGTAAAAAGAAGGTATTTGTGAAGGCGGTGGTGACAAATAAGACGCACCTTGCCGATGTCTTGGAAGCCGGCCGCATAATAGAGAAAATAAGCAAGGACATAATATTCATTTTACAGCCGGCAACTCCCGTGAGTACGAGGGATAAGGAAGTGTCGCATAGGAAGCTTAGCGAGTACCGCCATATTTCTGCCGAACGGCTCACTAATGTGCGGGTTATCCCGCAGATGCATAAGATTATGGGGATTAGATGAAAAAATCATCATATGAAGGCCTGCAGAAAGACGTAAGAAAATTTAAGACTCCGGAGATAGAGGTCTGGGACAATAAATACAGCGACAAGGATTACCTTGTCAGAATAGAGACCGATGAATTTACCTGCATCTGCCCTAAGACGGGATTGCCGGATTTTGCTGCGATAAAAGTGGAATATGTCCCCGATGGGTGGTGTATAGAGCTTAAGTCGTTGAAGCTTTATTTCGTATCTTATAGGAACATCGGGATATTTCATGAGCACGTGACAAATCGCATACTTGACGACCTTGTTAAAGCGGCAAAACCGCGTTTTATGCGCATCGAGATGGCGTACAAGTCGCGCGGTGGGATAAAGACGTCGACTAAAGCGGAGTATATACGGAAAGGATATCGGCCGAATGAGAAATATTAAGGCGCGCGCAATATCGGCGCTTATAGCAAAATTGTGCATTGAAGCAAATACAAAGCTGAGAGGCGACATCCGTTGTGCAATATGCGCCGCGCTCAAAAAAGAGACAAGTGTCCGCGCGAAAAGGTACCTTAAGATGCTGATAGATAACGCCGGCATAGCCGCAAAAGAAGGAATAGCAATATGCCAGGATACCGGCATAGCGGCGGTCTTTGTGGATATGGGGCAGAATGCGCATGTAATCGGCGGCTTGTTGAAAAGCGCAGTGGATAGGGGCGTAGAACGCGGCTACAAAGAAGGATATTTCCGGAAATCGGTGGTCCATTGCCCCATCAGAAGAAAAAATACCGGCACAAACACTCCTGCAATATTACATACCACAATAGTGCCCGGTGATTCCTTCAAGGTGTGGGTCATGGTAAAGGGTTTCGGCAGCGAGAATAAATCGGTAATAAAGATGCTGTATCCGACGGCCGGAGAGGAAGAGATAATAGATTTTATACTTGATACGGTAAAAAATGCCGGCGCGGAGGCATGCCCCCCGCTTGCCATAGGAATAGGCATGGGCGGGACATTCGACCACGCCGCGCACCTTGCAAAAAGATCGCTTCTACGCGATATTGGGAAGAAGAATCCCGAGAAGTATCTTGCGGTTTTGGAAAAGAAGATCATGGATAAGGTAAATAAGCTAGGCATTGGCCCTATGGGGCTTGGCGGAAAGACAACAGCCCTGGGAGTTACTATATTGGCGTCGGCCACTCATATAGCGGGGCTTCCGGTAGCCGTAAACATCAGCTGCCACGCGACGCGCAGCGCTTATGGGAAACTATGAAGAAGATATATTTGCCTATAACAAGCGAAGACATAGAAAACCTTAAGGCAGGCGACGAGGCCCTTTTAACAGGCAGTATGTACACTGCGCGCGATGTGGTGCATAAGATATTTGTTGAAGGTATGAAGGATAAGCAGATCCCGCCAATCAGGCTTTACGGCGCTACTCTCTATTACGCCGGCCCGACGCCGGGAATACCGCCACGCATAATCGGCTCATGCGGCCCGACGACAAGTTCGCGTATGGATAAATTTACGCCGGCTTTGCTTGATGCCGGAGTAAAAGCCATGGTAGGTAAAGGCAGGCGGAGCGAGAAGGTAAGAGCGGCGATAAAAAAGCACAAGGCAGTATATTTTCTTGCGCCGGCCGGATGCGGCGCGCTTTTGGGAAATAAAATAAAAAAAGCGAGGATCGTTGGTTTTCCCGACTTGGGATCGGAAGCGATATATGAACTTGAAGTGGAGGATTTTCCTGTTATAGTGGGAATAGATTCTAAAGGCAATGATATATTTAAGAAATGAAAGGGGCAGCAATGAGGCAAAACGGCCGCGCAAATGATGAATTAAGAAAAATAAAAATAACGAGGGACTATCTCAAATTTGCAGAAGGTTCCTGCCTTATAGAGATGGGCAATACCAAAGTTGTATGCTCAGCAAGCGTTGAGAAGGGGGTGCCGCCTTTCTTAAGGAATACCGGCGAGGGGTGGGTTACTGCCGAGTACGGCATGCTGCCGCGCTCGTGCAAATCGCGCATCCCGCGCGAATCATCAAAAGGTAGGACGGGCGGAAGGACGCACGAGATACAGCGGCTTATCGGCCGTTCACTACGTACTGTTGTCGATATGACGACGCTTGGCGAGCGCACCATATGGCTCGACGCCGATGTTATACAGGGCGACGGAGGGACTCGCTGTGCGTCCATAACAGGAAGTTTTATCGCGCTTTGCGACGCGCTCTTAAAACTGAAAAAAGATAAGGCAATAGAAGAAATCCCCGTATGCGATTTTGTGGCGGCGATAAGCGTGGGCATAATAAAAGGAGAGGCAGTCCTTGACCTGGACTACGAAGAGGATTCGAAGGCCGAAGTGGATATGAATATAATCATGACAGGTTCGGGAAAATTCATCGAGGTGCAGGGAACGGCCGAACGCGAACCATTCGATTCTAAGATGATGGGCAAGATGGTGAATCTGGCAAAAAAAGGAATAAAAGAGCTTATCAGCATTCAGCGGAAGACACTTGGGAAGCTAATATGCTTGTGAAAGAGCTTGTAGTCGCGACGCAGAATAAGGACAAGGTACGCGAGATAAAAAATATCCTGAAAGGCGTACACATAAAAATACTTACCCCGGACGTTTTCGGTAAGACGCCAAAAGTTGTGGAAGACGGTAAGACTTTCGAGGCGAATGCCGCGAAAAAAGCGAGAATAATATCGCGATTTACGCATAGGATGGCGATTGCCGATGATTCAGGGCTTGAAGTCAAAACATTAGGCGGAAGGCCGGGCATAAGGTCATCACGTTTTGCTGGGAGCGCGCAGGATTATTTAAAGAATAATAGAAAACTCCTCGGGCTTATGAAGGATGTGCCGGCGCGGAAGAGAGGCGCACGTTTTGTTTGCGTAATAGCGATTGCTAAAGACGATAAAGTTTTACGGACGGTAAGGGGAACCTGTAGCGGCAGAATAGCGTTTGAGATGCGCGGTAAGACAGGTTTTGGCTACGACCCGGTCTTTATATCGCCCAAACACGGCAAAACCTTCGCCGAGCTCGGGCAAAAGATCAAGAATAGAATAAGTCATCGCTACAGAGCGCTTGTCAAAGCCAAGAAAGTTCTTAAGAAGTTATTGTGATAGATTGCAGAATTAGTTATAATGAATAATATATATGGTAGATGTAGCTCAGTTGGTTAGAGCGCTAGATTGTGGTTCTAGAAGTCGCGGGTTCGAATCCCGTCATCTACCCCACTTCTACGCTCTCCTTCGCTCTACTTCGTAGAGCTTCGGAGAGCTTCGAAGTGCACGCACACTTGATGTAATTATCGATGTAGAAGTGTTCTGCGAAGCTCAAGCACGGAGCGATAGCGGAGTATTTGAGCGTAGCAGAACAAGCATATTCTATGTACTACGTCTATATCCTCCAAAGTCTTAAAGACCAAAGTTATTATACAGGCCTTACCACGGACGTGGAAGCTCGTCTCAAAAAGCATAATAATGGCTCAGTTGAGTATACTTCCACAAAGCGTCCGTTCAAGTTAGTATGGTATTGCTGTTTTGAGGATAAAGTGAAAGCCTTACACTTTGAGAAATACCTTAAATCCGGCTCAGGATTCGCTCTTGCCCGAAAAAGACTAGTATAGCCCCGCCTTTCCCCGTATCACAAGCTGTTCATAAAGCCTCTCTTGCCCTCCGAAGCTCGCCCTCGTTTAGTTGCAGGCGAGCGTAGGAGGGCTTATTAATCTCCAAACCATGCCAATTCCTCTCGTAGTTTATGGCTGCTAGTTTATGCTATTTTCGCGCAATAATGCGCTTATTTCTGGTGTGAATTCTGCCATAAACTAGACGTGAGGGGTATTATGGGATAAGAGAGGTTAGTACAAGAAACGATATATTTTTGTAAAGATGCTTCGATAATGCTATTATGCATAACAGTCTTATGCTAAGATAAGTACTATATATAGACGGGGGCTAAAACATGATTCGGATTGAAGAGCTATTCACAAAATACATAGGATACTTTCAAACTTTAAAAAGCAAAACGGAAAAAGAATTGCAGAAACTGCCAAAAGGTGTACTTCAAAAAAAGAAGATAAATGTGGCAGTATTTGCTATACCAAACAAAAGTAAATAAATAACAATATTTGTTTGGTAAAAAATGTTGATATATTTTACTAAACATAGTATAATATTTCTATAGATATGTTTGGTAAAGGAGGAGCGTATGGGTGTTATTAAAGGCGTACTAAAAGAAGAGCTTAAGAATTCGCTCGACATGGTAAAGCGGTATCAAGAAGAAATAATTAAAATAAAAGGCTGCCTTATTCGTAAGAAAATAGGTAAGCGATATTATTTTTATATAGCCAAGAGGCAAGGTAAGAAGATAAAATTTATATATAAAGGACCGATTTCGGCAGAAATAAAGAGAGCATATTTAAAGCAGAGAAAGATGCTTGATAAGTATAAAGAATTACTATTGAAGTCAAAAAACCAGGTTAAGTTCATAAAAAGGGCTTTACGTGGAAAAGAAACAGTATGAGTTGTGCGTTGAAGTTTTGCGCAGGTTAGATAATGCAGGGGTATTAAAATATCTCATCTTGGTAGGAAGTTGGTGCATACCGTTCTACCGCGATTACTTTAAAGACGTGCCATATGTATCATCCATAAGGACCAGAGACGTTGATTTCATGATCCCTGGCCGTATTAAGATAAAAACTAAAATCGATCTGGTTGAGCTATTAAAAGATCTTGGATTTGTAGTGGGCTTTCAAGGTAGAGAAGGCTATATTAGATTGGAGCACCCAGAGCTTGCCATAGAGTTCTTGGTTCCTGAGAAAGGGCGTGGTTCAAATAAGCCGTTTCCTTTAAAAGAACTGGGTATCAATGCTCAGCCTCTCAGATACTTGAATCTACTTACCCAGAATGTTATACATACAGAAGTTGACGGAATTAAAATTTCTTTACCTCACCCGGTACTTTTCGCATTTCATAAATTAATAATAGCCCAACTGAGAAAAAATGAAGATAAAGCCACTAAGGATAATGAGGGTGCGCTAAGGATTTTAAAAGCAGTATTAGCTAAAGGGGAGTCGGCGATTATAAAAAGAATATTTAATTCAATACTTCCGAAATGGCGCGAAAAGGTTCTTAAGGCTGTAAGAAGGGAAGGAGAATCAGAACTTTTGCAAATTTTGGAAAAATAATAGATTAAGTTTGTCTGGGAGGGTGAAGAGGCGCGAACCTCTCTAGTTCAAATCCCGTCATCCACCCCAATTCTTCGCTCTTCTACGCTCTCCTCCGGAGAGCTTCGAAGAGCTACGAAGTGCAAGCATCAAGCTCCTCCTACGTTCTCTTAGGCTTTAACAACAGAGAACTTCGGAGGAGAACGAAGAAGTGTCCTGCGAAGTTCTCCGAAGCTTCAGCGAAGGAGAACGTAGCAGGGCAATACTCTATGTACTACGTCTATATCCTCCAAAGTCTTAAAGACCAAAGTTATTACACAGGCCTTACTACGGACGTGGAAGCTCGTCTCAAAAAGAATAATAATGGCTCAGGATTCGCTCTTGCCCGAAAAAGATTTGTATAGCCCCGTTTTTCCCCATACCACAAGCTGCTTATAAAGCCTCTCTTGCCCTGCGAAGCCCCCGCTTATTTACGTGTCGGGGAGCGTAGCAGGGCTATTTATCACCTCAATAGGCCAAATCTTCTCTTATATAATGCTCGCTATCGGGTAGTAGTGCTCGGATGATGGCCTAATTCGTTTATTCTCGCCTTGATTGATAGGATAGGATTTTAAGGTGGCTGCGGTATTTGGCTATAGTTCTGCGGGAAACTGAGATTCCTTCTTGTTTTAGAATATCGATTATTTGCCGGTCGGTTAAGGGGTTCTCTTTATTTTCATTTTTTATGAATTCTTTTATTTTTGATTTGATGGCTTTAGACGAGAAAAGTTCTCCGCTCCCCTGTTTAACCCCAGAATTTAAAAATTGCCGCAGCTCAAAGATGCCATCTGGTGTTTGGAGGTATTTATTAGCCATCGCCCTGCTTACCGTAGATTTATGTTTACCTACAAGCTTAGCAATTTGTGATGAAGTCATAGGTTGAAAGTTTCCATTCTCCCAAAAATCTCTCTGAACAGAGACAATAGCTTCGGTTACCTCTTGTAAAGTTTGCTTGCGTTTATGCAGAGCATCGATTAATGTGCGACCCGCTTTTAATCTCTCTCTTAAGTATTCTTTAGTATCTTCGGCAGTATCTTTTTGTTTTAGTATTGCTTTATATTTAGGATTAAGGCTAAGAGAAGGCATTTCCCAATCGTTAAGGATAACTTCAAGCTTATCTTCGTTTCTTTTTAATATGGCATCCGGTATTAGGCGGACAGCCCTTTCCGTATTAATTAAGCGGCCTGGTTTCGGTTCTAATTTAGCTATTTCTTTTATCGCTTCTTTGATTCTTTCTACAGTAATTTTTCCGCCAAAGGCGCATCTGCCTTTGGCGGATAACTTTTTTACCATAGGCTCAAATCTTTTCTTTTCTAAGTAAGCAAGATACTTATCTATAATTTGGCCGGCCAGGGAATTTTCTTCTCCTTTTGCCTTTATTTGCAGTAAGAGGCACTCTCTTAAATCTCGCGCGCCTACACCAATAGGATCAAAGGTTTGAATTAATGACAATACTTTTCCGACTTCGAATCGCGTGATTTTACCGGATTTGGGCTTTATGTCTTCTATCGGGCAGCCAAGGTAACCGTCATCATTTATATTGCCTATGATCAGTTCTCCTATTTCCCGGGCATCATCAGAATCAGCAAGCAGCTGTAATTGCGACAGGAGATGGTCCTGAAGCGTGGCGGGTTTGGTTATAAGGCTTTCTTTGTAATTTTGGTCCTCAACGCCAGCGAAATCGTAACTTGCTTCTTTAGGCGGTTTCACGCTTTCCATATTCAATAAAGGATTTTCTTCTACCTGTTTTTCGACGAATTCCTTTAATTTAATAAGAGGCATCTGCAAGAGGTTGATAGATAGACGCATCTGGGGAGTTAATCTGAATTTATAGGTTAGCTTATTTACAGGTTTTAGTGCTAGTTCCATGGGGTACCTTTAGATTCGTCAATGACAAGCTTATATTATACCCGACTTTATTGATTTAGCAAGCAACATCTATGCCAAGAAGGGGATGGGGATTTTTATT
>JAHIPI010000019.1 GCA_018894435.1 Candidatus Omnitrophota bacterium
AGGGTTTATCGGGATGACAGTAGCGACTCAATCCTCCAGCCGTACAGCACAGGCAGCGAGAAAGAGCCTCAATTCCGGGCTGCGCGTAGCGTTTTCAAGCGGAGCGGTGATGGGCCTTACTGTAGTTGGGTTGGGGCTCTTAGATCTTTCTGTATGGTATTTCTTTCTTGATTGGTTTTACGCTTCGCATCCTTTACCGATCGGCAGCGACAAAATAACCGCAATTACTTCAACGATGCTCTGTTTTGGCATGGGCGCAAGTTCACAGGCGCTTTTTGCGAGAGTGGGAGGAGGCATATTTACAAAAGCTGCGGATGTCGGAGCTGATCTGGTCGGCAAAGTCGAAGCGGGCATTCCCGAAGACGATCCGCGCAACCCCGCGGTTATCGCGGATAATGTAGGAGACAATGTCGGAGATGTCGCCGGAATGGGAGCCGATCTTTACGAATCATATGTCGGCTCTATTGTAGCGACTGCCGCGTTAGGTGTAGCGGCCGGCTTAGGGGTAGCGGGTGTTACCGTTCCCATGGTAATGGCGGCGGTAGGCGTGATAGCGTCTATTATAGGTACATTTTTTGTGAAAAGCGGGGAAGAAGCGACCCAAAGCGTTCTCCTGGCGGCTTTAAGAAAAGGCGTATTTGTAAGCGCCATATTAGTGGCGGTGATCTCTTATTTTCTAGTGAAATATACGCTCGGCATAGGGTGTATCGGCGTTTATTGGTCGGTACTTACGGGTTTATTGGCAGGCGTATTGATAGGCCTTTCAACGGAATACTATACTTCAAGCAGGTTCAACCCGACGCGCACTGTGGCAGACGCCGCGTTGACAGGGCCCGCTACAGTAATAATAGGCGGTATTGCCGTCGGAATGATGTCTACGGCGATACCGGTAATCGTCGTTGGCCTTGCTATATTGGCGAGTTTCTTTTTATCCGGCGGAGCAACCAATTTTAATTCAGGGCTTTACGGCATAGCTATTTCCGCGGTTGGCATGCTTTCTACTTTGGGCATAACTTTAGCTACAGATGCCTATGGCCCCGTAGCCGACAACGCCGGCGGTAATGCCGAGATGGCTCATTTGCCTCCGGAGGTACGAAAGAGGACAGATGCCCTTGATGCGCTTGGAAATACTACAGCCGCCACCGGCAAAGGTTTTGCTATAGGTTCGGCCGCTTTAACAGCGCTGGCGCTTATTGCGGCTTACCGCGAACAGATTTTCTTAATATCCGGCAAGGAGCTGGTCTTGAGCCTTATGAATCCCAATGTGCTTGTAGGGCTATTTCTCGGCGCCATGCTGCCGTTTCTCTTCTGCTCGATGACAATGCGCGCGGTCGGAAGAGCGGCGGGCAAGATCGTAGTGGAAGTGCGCCGGCAGTTTGCGGAGATAAAGGGCATTATGGAAGGCACAGCAAAGCCCGATTACGCCAGTTGCGTGACAATAGCGACCCGCGCCGCGCAAATAGAGATGATAGCGCCTTCACTTATGGCGATAATAGCCCCGATTTTAATAGGTATATTTATAGGTGTTGAGGCCGTAGCCGGCCTTCTTACCGGTGCGACAGTATGCGGCTTTGCATTGGCAATAATGATGGCAAATTCAGGCGGCGCGTGGGATAACGCCAAGAAATATATAGAAGAGGGCCATTACGGTGGCAAAGGCTCATTGCCTCACAAAGCCGGCGTTGTCGGCGATACAGTAGGCGACCCGTTTAAAGATACATCGGGCCCGAGCTTAAATATACTTATAAAATTGATGTCTATGGTATCCATAGTATTCGCGTCATTTATTATTTCGAACAGCTTCTTCAAATAGCAGTAAAAAGAGCCCAATGATAATTTTTTCGCTTAAAGAAGACTCCGGTAAAAACCTCGATACTCAGGACGCAAGCCTGTTTCTTAAAGGCGGCGATGATCTCGTGCTCCTGATCCACGGACTTACCGGCACTCCAAGAGAGATGTATTATATCGCGCGCGCCTTAAACGAAAAAGGCTACTCCGTAAAAATTCCGCGTCTTCTAAACCACGATAAGTCACTTTTTGCTCTCAGGCGTACAAGCTGGCAGGAGCTCTACGCTGCCATAAGAGAAGAATTCTTAAAAGCCGATTCCCAGTATAAGAATATATTTGTAGGCGGCCTTTCGTTCGGGGCGCTTCTTGCCATTAAACTTGCCCATGAATTTCCCGAGAGGGTGAAGGCAGTAAATTCTTTTTCCGTGATCCTATTTTTCGACGGATGGAACGCGCCGCGGATAAAGATGTTTCTTCATCCGGTGTTCGCAACTCCCCTGAAATATTGGTTTTATTTTAAGGAAGGCTATCCTTACGGCCTGAAGAATAAACGGCTGAGAAGCAGGGTAGAGGCCTATTGTGAGAATTCAGAATGGGACGATTATAGCGAGGCCCATCTTTACGGTTACCCGGTGATTCCGATTGCGTGCATGCACCAGAATTATCTCTTGGCGAAGCATATCATGCGGCGATTAGGAAAGATAACGGTGCCTATTCAAATCCTTCAGGCAAAAGAGGACGACGTTACCAGCCCCAAAAGTTCCAAATACATATACGATCATATCGGTTCTAAAGACAAGCAGATGAAATTTTTCGAAAACTCCTACCACATAATCACAGCCGACCAGGAAAGAGATAAGGTGGCAGAGACGACAGTCTCGTTTTTTGATAAATACAAATAGGGCGGTCCTTAGAGGCTAAATGCGGAATTTTGATGCTATAGTGATAGGCGCCGGCGCATCGGGCATTGTGGCGGCTATAAGCGCCAAGCGAAAAGGCATGTCAGTTTTACTGTGCGAGAAGATGCCGCAGATAGGCAAAAAGATATTGGCCTCCGGCAGCGGACGCTGCAACCTTTCCAACGATAAAATAACAAGCTCCTTCTACAATCCTGCCGCGCGGCGTCTGACCGACGCTGTCTTCGCAAAATTCAGCGGCAAAGATATCGTAAAATTTTTCAGAGATATAGGCCTCGAGGTCTATTCAGATAACGGCAGGATATTTCCCGTGACAAACCAGTCGGCGTCCGTTTTGAAGATACTTGAAATGGAGCTCACGCGGCTTTCGGTTCCGGTAGAGGTTAATTGCGAAATTACGGGCATTGCTTATAAAGACGGCGCGTTTACAATCAGCCCAAAAAAGGGCGAAAAGCGGCAATGCCGCAAAGTAATACTGACGGGAGGCGGTAAGGCATATCCGGCTTTTGGTTCCGACGGTACTTCGTATAAGTTTGCAAAACAATTCGGCCACAGGATAATAGAGCCGGTCCCGAGCGCGGTTCCTTTGGTGGTGAAAGACGAAGCGTGCCATCTTCTTCAGGGGCAGAGGATATCGGCAAAAGCAAGAAGCATAGTCGACGGCAAGATAAAGAGCGAGGCAGCCGGCGATGTCCTTTTTACAAAATACGGACTGTCCGGCACAGCGGTGCTGGATATAAGCGAGGATATATCGATAGCATTGAACAGGGAACACAATAAAGATGTTGCCGTCTCTATAGATATGATACCGTTTATGGAGGATAGTAATTTAAGGAACGAGATCGAAAAGAGATTTAATGACGTCGTTTCACAAAAGGCGGTTTTATTCGGACTATTGCCTAATAAATTTGATCAGGCGCTTAAAAACATGCTTGGCGTAAAGGATATCGCCACGATAGTTGGCTCATTGAAGGACAGGCGTTTTAAGGTGTCGGGCACAAGAGGCTGGAACGAGGCGGAGTTTACGGCCGGCGGGGTGGATGTCGGCGATGTAAATGAAGCAACATTGGAATCAAAATTAAGAAAAGGCCTCTATTTTGCCGGAGAGATACTGGACGTAAACGGCAAAAGAGGCGGATACAATCTGGCGTGGGCGTGGGCTTCGGGGTTCGTTGCCGGCGCCGGCGCTGTCTAACCTGGTTAGTCTAACCAGGTTAGAATGGGAATTTTATGTTTATAACCGATCACGACACATACCTTTTTAAGCAAGGGAACCATTTTAGGCTTTACGATAAATTGGGTTCCCATCTTATGGAAGTAGACGGTGTGAAGGGGGCGCATTTTGCGCTTTGGGCGCCTAATGCCGCCGGTGTATCGGTCATAGGCAGCTTTAACAAATGGGATCCAAAGGCCCACCCGCTAAGACAAAGAAGTGACGAGTCCGGAATGTGGGAAGGATTTATTCCGGCTGTCGCAAAGGGCGACCTCTACAAATATCACATCATCTCCAAATACAATAACTATAAAGTAAATAAAAGCGATCCGTTCGCTTTTTACTGCGAAGTTTCGCCTAAGACGGCGTCAATTGTCTGGGAAACGCAATACGAGTGGAACGATAAAAAATGGATGAAAAATCGGTATAAACATAATGCTCCGGATAAACCGGTGGCTGTGTACGAGGTCCACCTTGGCTCCTGGAAGCGCGTGAAGGAAGAGAATAATAGATATATGACATATAGGGAAATGGCCGCGCCCCTCGCCGAATATGTCAAGGATATGGGATTTACCCATGTAGAGCTGATGCCCGTCATGGAGCATCCGTTCGATTTATCGTGGGGGTATCAGGTAACGGGCTTTTTTGCGCCCACAAGTCGCTTTGGCGCGCCGGAAGACTTTATGTATCTGGTGGATTACCTGCACAAGAAAGAGATCGGCGTCATTCTGGACTGGGTGCCATCGCATTTCCCCGGAGACGAGCACGGCCTCGCTTATTTTGATGGCACTCATTTATACGAACACGCCGATATGCGCAAGGGCTTTCATCCCGACTGGAAGAGTTATATATTTAATTATGACAGATATGAGGTTAAGGAGTTTCTGATATCGAGCGCCCTATACTGGCTGGAAAAATACCACGCCGACGGGCTGAGGGTTGACGCGGTTGCCTCGATGCTTTATCTCGATTATTCCAGAAAAGAGGGGGAGTGGATCCCCAATAAATACGGCGGCAGGGAAAACCTGGAGGCAATAGCATTCTTGAGGCAGTTAAACGAGGTGCTGTACGGCGCCTACCCCGATATACAAATGATCGCCGAAGATTCCACCGCATGGCCCATGGTATCAAGGCCTGCTTCGGTCGGAGGGCTCGGATTTGGCATGAAATGGAGCATGGGGTGGATGCACGATACCTTATGCTATTTTTCAAAAGATCCCGTTTACCGCAAGTACGAACACAATCAGATAACTTTCAGCATATGGTACGCATTTTCGGAAAATTTCCTCCTGCCTTTTTCGCATGACGAGGTTGTGCATGGAAAGGGCTCGCTACTTCATAAGATGCCGGGAGACGATTGGCAGAAGTTCGCGAACCTCAGGCTTCTTTTCGGCTACATGTACGGCCACCCCGGCAAGAAGCTCTTATTTATGGGCTGCGAATTCGCGCAAAGAAAAGAGTGGTCCAATTATGAAAGCCTGGAGTGGCCTCTTCTGCAATACTCCCCTCATCAGAATGTGCAAAAATGGGTGCGCGACCTTAATCATTTGTATAAGGCCGAACCGGCGTTGTATAAAAGGGATTTCGAATCTCAAGGTTTCGAGTGGGTAGATTTTCGTGATTGGGAAAACAGCGTAATAAGTTTTATAAGAAAAGGATTCGGGACGAACGATATCATACTTGTGGTATGCAATTTTACGCCGGTACCGCGGCTTAACTATAAAGTCAACGTCCCAAAGCCTGGCATATGGCAGGAGCTTCTGAACAGCGACGCCAAGGAGTACGGAGGAAGCGGCATGGGAAATCTTGGCGGGATAGCCGCCATACCTTCATCCTATCAGCCAGATTATTATACAATGGCGCTTACACTCCCGCCTCTGGGCGTCTTATTCTTTAAGAATATTGGGGTCAGACCCTGATTATGTTAACTACGTAGTTTACATAACGAGGGTCTGACCCCAGGCAAGTAAAGGGCAAATCGGAGGTGCATTATGAAACAGTTATTATCGGCTTTGATCGTAGCGGCTTTTGTGGTATCATTTTTATGCGTAATGCCCGTATCATACGGGGAATCCAATGTCCTTAAAGAAGGCCTTCTGGGGGCCGGTGCCGGAGCGGTAGGCGGATGGGCTTCCGGAGCCAAAAGCAAAAATGTATGGAAAGGTGCTCTTGCCGGTGCAGGCGTAAATGTAGTCGGCAACGCTCTTCTTGATTCTTCGAGCAATGAACATGTAGCCACAACCAATGAGGTCCAATCCATGCCGAACAATCAAGAGGCCTTTTCTAACGGCTATAAAGAAGGTTACAATAACGGCTATAAACAGGGCTATGTAGACGGATTAAAAGACGGCCATTCACTCGGGGCCGGAGCGAAACCATCCGAATAAACGGCGGCTCATGAAAAAATTATTGCACATAATAGCTACACCGAGGGGCAAAGAGTCACACACGCTTAAAGTGTCGGAGTCCTTCTTAGAGGCGTTCGCGAAAAAATATCCCAAATGTGTGATCGATACCCTAAACGTGACTGAAGAGGAACTGCCGGCTCTTGGCGTAAAAACGGTGCAGGGAAAATACGCTCTTCTAAGCGGCAAAGATCTTTCCGGGCCGTTGGCCAAAGCGTGGGAACCTGTAAAAAAACATATCGGACGCTTTCTTTCGGCTGACGCATATCTTATAAGCACGCCGATGTGGAACTTCAGTATACCCTATCCATTAAAACATTATATCGATATTATTGTGCAGCCTCGGTATCTTTTTAGATATACCGATAAGGGTGTTGAGGGGCTTGTTAAAAATAAGAAAATGTTGATCATAACCTCGAAAGGAGGGGATTACTCGACCGGAAGCCCCATGCGCCCGTACGATTTCGAGGAGACGTATTTACACTGGATATTCAGTTTTGTCGGTATGACCGATATTTCTTTTATTAATGCTCAGCCAATGGACGCTTTCGGCCCGGACGTAGCGGAAAAAAAGATAGAAGAGGCGAAAGTATTGGCGAAAAAATCAGCCGAGGAGTGGCAGGAGGTGCAAAGTGGAGATAAAAGTACAGAAATTAAATCAGGACGAACTTAACAAGATGAATGTCTTCGCCTGGCCCGTGTGGGCGAAGGAGATATCACGGTTCGACTGGCAGTATGACGGCATTGAGGAGTGTTATCTTCTGGACGGCGACGTTATAGTAGAAACAAAAGACGGAAAAAATGTAAAGTTCGGCAAAGGCGACTTTGTAACATTCCCAAAAGGGCTTTCCTGCACATGGGATATAAAGAAGCCCGTGAGGAAGCATTATAACTTTAAGTAATATTTTTATTTTTTCGCAAATAGGCGGGCAGGATGCGGAGTGAGTCTCTGTACTTGGCTATAGTGCGCCTTTTTATTAAAATACCTTCCTTCGTCAAACTTTCATAAATATCATTGTCGGTCAGAGGTTTTGCCTTAGCCTCATTTTTAACAAGCGCTTCAATCCGATTTTTTACAGCTTGCTTGGAGACAGATTCGCCGTTCTCTTTTTTGACGCTGGCGCTTAAAAGGCTCTTTAGGGGCACTACATTATCGTCGATCTGTATGTATTTGTTTGAAATCGTGCGGGTTACAGTAGATTCGTGCAGCTTGAGCGCCTCGGAGATATTTTTTACAGTGAGGCTCTTCATTTCATGAGGGTGGTTTTGCAGTGAGTCTTTATGGAATTGCAGTATGTAATCCGCCACTCTGCACATGGTCTCTTCCCGGCGCCTTATGCCGTCTATAAGATGGCGGGCAGTATCCATATTTTCCTTCATGAATTGGCGCGCTTCGGCGTCTTTTATAATCTCCAGCTTATTTTCATACGGGTTGTAAAGCCGGAGCCGCGGCATCCAGTCTTTATTTAGCTCGAGCTGCAGCTTTTTCTTTGCGAGACTCACAAGAAAATCTGGCGCTACGCGTTCGGATTTTTCGCTTAAAATATTACTCGCCGGCCGGGGATTCAGTTTTTTAATGTTGGCTATCGCCGTTTGGACCGCCTCTTTATCGGCCGCGAGAATCCGCGCTATCTTTTCCGCATTGTTTTTTGCCACTTCGTCAATGCATTCAGTTACTATGCGGTATTCCAGAGAATCTTCTTTATTCGCTTTTTTTAACTGCAGTTGAAGGCATTCAGTGAGGTCGTGCGCGCCTATACCTGCGGGCTCAAGGCCCTGGACTGCTTCTAGGGCCCTTTCCGTTTCTTCCAGGCTTACCATGAGATCGCTCGTCACTTCCTCGACATCAACTGTTATGTAGCCGTTATCATCCATCTCATATATCAGGTATTCCGCTATCTCCAATTCCTTGTCCGTTAAATCGAGTATCCTGAGCTGAGAAATAAGAGGGAGGCGCTTATTTTCTTTGTCTTCGGTAGCCGCGTCATTATATTCGTAGGTAGTAGAGAGCTTTTTAGGTTTTTCGCTAAGGATCTTTTGGAGGAACGGATTCGATTCCGCAATAGAGTCGATATATTCGGCAAGGTCTTTGGTGGACATACCAAGCAGCATAATAGAATGTTTCATCTGCGGCGTGAGCGCCATCCGGTACAGCATCTTTTGCTGATGCGATAGTCTATTTTTCAGTAATAGCTCAGTCTCAGAAGAAGTACTAAGGTAAGCCCGTCTTTGCGAGGAAGCTGTAGTTAGCCGGCATGCTGACGAAGCAATCTCCTTCGGAGAGGCTGCACACTCCCCTTGCGGGGCGGCTTCGCACTCTTTTTTTAACCGCTAAGGCTTTAAATTGATCGCGTCCATTTTGGCGCATTTTTTTCTTGACATTATCCGAGCAATAATATAGTATGTCGGATATGAGAATGACTGCCTCCAATCGATTGAAACAGCTCCTCAAAGAGCGCGATAAGCTGGCTGCCAGATTAAGCGGCTATAAGCATACCCTGCGCGGAACGATCGTCAAACGCGGCAATATCTGCGGCAAGCCGGTATGTATATGCAAGCGCAAGAATAACCCCGTTCTTCACGGGCCATATCAGTACCTCTCCCACCGTTCCAGAAAATCTATCAACATGATATTCCTGAATAAAAGGAAGCTCTCCCGCGCGATAAGGGGCGTGAGAGAGTATAACGAGCTCATTGATCTCATCTACCGGATAAGCGAGATAAATTTTAAGGTTCTAAGATATCATCACGCAAGGATGTCTGATGAGCGATAAAGAGATAAAGCGGATCCTTTTAAAATTAAAGATCCTTGAGGAAGAAAACGAGAAGCTTAAAGAAGAAAACGCCTATCTGAAGTTTAAACTCGAAGATCTGCAATCCAAGCGCTATAAATCCAAAAAGATTAAACCGCCTGATGACACGCCTTCGGTGCCGTCGGTTGCCAAAAAGCGCGGCGGCCTCTTTGGCCATATCGGCTGGTTCCGGAAAAAACCCAAAGAAATAAACAGGATAGAGGAAGTCCGGTTAGATAAATGCCCCAAATGCGGCTCAGGCGACTTAATCGAATGCAAAGATACGCATGAGCATATCCAAGAGGATATTATCCTGCCAAAGGTTGAGGTGACCTTATATCGTAAACATCGTTACTACTGCAAAAACTGTAAAGAGATAATCTCGCCGAAAGGAGCCGATGAGATCCCGGGAAGCTGTATAGGTCCGAGGGCGAAGGCTTTCGCCGCGTTCCTAAGGTTCGGCATAAAAATATCGGAACGCGACGTATGCGTCTTCTTCCAGAGAGCCTTCAACTTAAAAATGGCTGCCTCCTCAATAGCCGGCTTCATGGATCAACTTAAGACAGAAGCTCTTCCTATCTATAATGATCTATTGGCTTCGCTTAAAAAAGGATCATTTATCCACGCCGATGAGACCGGTTGGTCTATAGACGGCATTAATCATTGGCTCTGGAAGTTCTCCAACAAGAAGATATGCGTAAGCCACATAGATAAAGCTCGAGGGCAGGCTGTTGTGGAGAAGATGCTGGGCGATAAATATAATGGCGTTTTAATATCGGACTTCTTATCTGCCTATAACAAAATAATAACGCCGGCCAAGCAGAGATGCCTTGTCCATATACTTCGGGATTTAGAAAAGGTTATGGAATACTGGCACGACGACAGAGAGGTCTTGCGATACTCGGAGAGGCTGAAGAAGATATTCGAGGACGCTATCCAATTATACAAGGAATATAAAGGAAGGATTTGGGATGATACTTACTGCCGCCAGAGGGAGTTAATCGCCAAAGCCATGGAAGACTTCGAATTCCCTAACCCCAACAAGCGGATACTGAGACGATTTGCTAAGCGCCTCAAAAGGCACAAGAACGAACTATTCACCTTCCTGTATATAAAAAACATCGACTACCACAATAATCACGCCGAACAGCAGATAAGGCCCGATGTCATATTCCGCAAAATAACATTTGGTAACCGTTCTCTTGCCGGCGCCGAGAACCACAGCGTTATCATGAGCATCCTTCAGACCGCTAAATTAAACGGTATAGATCCGATAGGCGTTGTGGAAAAGATACTGCTAAGATCACCGCAGAATCCGCTCGCCAAGGCATTTTATCCATAAAAACATTACCTTTGTTATCATAGCCGGTGGAATAATCTAAAAAGCGAGAGTGCGAAGTCTCCCTGCAAGGGGATTGCTTCTCCCGCCCGAAAAAAAACCATGGGCGGGATCGCAATGACGGGGTTCTTCTAGCGCTGGGCTGTTACATTTTTCATAATATGATACTCTGCTCAGATACCAATTTTATCATTAAGGCAACAAAAAGCAACTTTTTTCTTCCTCTTCCTAACTTCTGTGGACTTTTGGCGCCATTTGCAACAAAACTGTCTATTTGCCGCAACACTTGGGTATATACAATCGTTTTCTAAGGCAGATTTATCCCTGTAAAGTTGGCACGAATAATGCTTAGCACTGAAGATGTATGTTCATACATACATGTCATAGTTTATCATAGACACGTTTTTAACCTATATAATACGGAGGAATGACAAATGGCAGACAAGCGCTTAACCATAACAGAGGTAGCGAAATCAGTGGGAGTGACTCCCCGCACGATCATGCGCTGGGAAAAATCCGGAAAGATCAAGAAGCAAAGGCGCGACTGGCGCGGCTGGAGATTCTATACAGAGGAAGACATAGGGGCGATAAAGGAATTTGTAGATAGCGCCTACGAGTATGACTCTGAAAACGGCATGCTCGTAAATGCCAGCAAGCGCATACTAATGTTTATTTTGATACCGAGCGTTTTTATTGCCACATTCCTGTGCGATTTTGTCTCGGCGGAGGAGGCGGCAACGAACTTTGCCCCTGTCAAGCGAAACGCGGCAGTAGTAGAGACGCCCACAACGGTCAATATAGACCTTAACGCTCTACCGGCGGTCACGCAGCCCGCGATCACGAGCACCGTTACCGAAGACGTAAAATACACCCTTGGGCCGAATGACATTGTTGCCATTGAGGTAAGAAGGCATCCGGAATTCAGCGGCCAATACACCATAACTTCGGAAGGTAAAATAGAATATAAATTTGTGGGCGATATACTGGTAAACGGCCTCACGAAATTGCAGCTTAAGGACCGCGTTACGGAGATACTCTCAGAATACCTCATAGCGCCCGAAGTGGATGTGACGATTGCCGCTTATATGAGCAAGGTCTATTATGTGGTAGGTGATGTCAACCATCCCGGCAAATTCTATATGAGGGGCAATACCATGAGCATAAGGGAAGCGCTGGTTGAAGCGTCTTTGCCAAATCAGGCAGCGGCAATGAGAAGGTGCCGGCTTATCACGCCCAATGCGACCGGAAGAAACAATTACATAGATGTAGATGTATATACCTTATTATATGAAGGCGACCTTAGGCAGAATTTCGAAATGAAACCCGGCGATGTCCTTTATGTGCCTGCGACAGTTATAGCCAAGATGATACGCATAATATCGCCCGTTACAGATTTTACGGCCAAGACAGCCGGAACAGCGGTTGGCGCAGCCGCCAACGCGATGGTATTTATACCGTAAAAGGAGACTCTAATGAACAATCAAGCAATTATCGAAAAACAGCCGCTGGATTACATAAAGATATTCTTCAGGAGAAAATGGCTCATTGTACTGCCCACAGTAATAGGCATATGCCTGGGGGTGGTTGCGGCGAATGTGATACCAAAGCGATATGAGGCATCTACTCTTATATTAGTAGAGGAAGGCAGGATTGAAAACCCTCTCATACAGGGGCTGGCATCTACGACGGGCATATCGCAGCGCCTCGGTATTTTACGCGAACAGATGCTTGGCTGGGACAGATTGCTTCAGCTTATAGAGAAGCTTGATCTCGCCAAGAACGTCAAGAATCAATTCGAATTTGAAGAACTGGTCAAATTCCTGAGGAAGAATATTAGAGTAACAAGCCTCAATAAAACCGAGAACGTGATAAGGATATCCTACGAGGGTAAAGATCCCACCCAGACAAAGAAAATAGTCCAGACCATTACCGATATATTTATAGCGGAGAATCTGAGGCAGCAAACGCAGGAAGCGGACAACGCAGTCGCGTTTATTAACGACCAGCTTATCCTGTACCAGAAGAAGCTGAAGCAGTCGGAAGTGGCGACCATGGAAGAGCAGTTAAATAAGCTTTTGGTAGATTCCACCAAAAAACACCCAATGGTAGTTGAGCTTAAAAGCAAAATAGACGCCGCCAAATTAGAGATAGCAGAGGGGAATTACGATATAAAAGACCCTGATCTTGCCGTTTCGTCAAAGGAGATGGCGGACCTTAAAGAAGAATTGAAGCAGATGAAAGAGGAGATTGCGGGCCCGGCGGCAGCGCAGGATGACGGGGCAAACAGGGTGCGCATGGCTACGACGAGCAACGACAAGCTCTACAAATTGCTGCTTCTTGATAAAATAAGCACAGTGGAGGCGCGCGACGTCACCGTGACGCAAAAACTTTACAACACGCTTTTGGAGCGCCTGGAGACGGCCAAAATAACGCAGCGCCTTGAATCCTCAAAAGAGGGGACAAAGTACACCATACTTGACCCGCCAAGGCAGCCGCTTAAACCGGCAAAGCCCAACAAGGTGCTTGTGATGCTGATGGGCATGTTTTTGGGCACGTGCGTCGGCGGCGGTGTTATATTTGCCGCGGAACTTTTTGACCATTCGTTTATTAGCGTAGAAGATGTGAAGGCATTCTTTGAGCTGCCGGTACTCGGGGCGATTTCAAAGATAGTCACCTCCGATGACCTGAAAGCGCAAAAACTGCGCAATGCTCGCATAACGGTGGCATCTATTGTGACAGGGGTTGTCCTGGTCATAGTGATTATATTTAATGTAATAATGGGGAACTAACCATGTACGAAAAATATTACGGATTTAAAGAAAAACCGTTTAGCTTGACGCCGGACTCTAAATTCTTTTTCTCCAGCGCGAAGCACGAAGAGGCGTTAAATTGCATGCTGCTCGCGATAAGCGAAAAGAGCGGTTTTGTGGTGGTGACCGGCGAAATCGGCTCGGGCAAAACCACAGTGTGTCGTTCATTGCTCAACAGGCTGGATCCATCGGCAAGAGTAGCGCTGATACTGAATACTCATCTCGGGAAAAAAGAACTTCTGACTACGATCTTGCATGACCTGGGTATTGAGTATAAATCTACGTCAAAGACGCATCTCATATCGGCGCTAAACGACTATCTTCTGAAACAGATATCCAACGATATCAATACAGTTCTCATTATTGACGAGGCGCAGAATCTCACGCCCAGCGTCATTGAGGAAGTGCGGATGCTATCTAATTTTGAGACCGAGCACGAAAAACTGCTCCAGATAATACTTATAGGCCAGCCGGAATTACGCAAAAAGCTGGCACTTCCGCAATTGGAGCAGTTCAAGCAGAGAGTGGTCTTTCATTACCACCTGGAGGCGCTGGACAGGGAAGAGACGGAAGAATATATTAAGCACCGCCTTGGGAAGGCCGGCTCTAACCGGGACGACATCTTTACGGCTGAAGCGATAGCCGAGATTTACAAACACTCAAAAGGCGTGC
>JAHIPI010000020.1 GCA_018894435.1 Candidatus Omnitrophota bacterium
TATACTTCTTCCTGTATTTGGAAAGGCACGAGAAGCCGCAAGAAGAGCCATGTGTGCCAATAACCTCAGGCAGCACGGGATTGCTTGGTATTTGTATCTGGATGACCATAATGAGTGTTTTCCCACATATACCGGCTTCGACTTTATGCCGCCAAATGATGGTCAATGTCGCAGTTACACATTTGGCGGTAAGGCTGGGAGTACATCGGGCTATACTTACCTTGCAAGCACTCGACCTCTAAATCGCTATCTTGATGTTGATGATGCGAGTTCCGCTGAAGTTTTTCATTGTCCTGATGATATGAAGGCATCTGCTGGTGGTGAAACCTATTTTAACTCTTGTGGAACCTCGTATTACTGCAGTTATAATATTTTGTCTTTTGGGTCACCTCCCGCACACAGACCTCTAAGCACAATCATCTCTCCTCATAGCAAAGTCTTGTTGGAAATGTGTTCTTCTTACTGCATACCAGGACATAGCGGGAAGGGACCAGTCGGGATAATTACTCCCGTTATGGTGCTTTTCGTAGACGGCCACGTAGCAGGACCTTTTTTATATAACCAAGACTTTGAAAGCGGTGGTGGTAGCAAAGTATTAGAAAACCCAAGTCCATAAAGCTTTACCGCACCCGCCCCGCCTATCCTCCACCTTGCCAACCCGCCTTCCGTCTTATCGGGGTCAGACCCTGATTATGTAAACTACGTCGCTATTTCATTCTTGCCATCTCCGCAGAAAAGTATCCCCCCGTGATACCGTCGATATTGGCGGTCAGCTCCTGAATACGAAGCTCTTTCTCCATCTGCTTGCGCTCATCTTTTGGCGGGCTCTGCATCAATTCCACCTGAAGCCTGCGTCTCTCAAAATAAAGCCGTGTAACCTCGTCTATAATGTCGTTGCGCAGTTCGACCATCAATTTGCTTCGGGTGTCTATACTTGTTTGGTCGTCGTTCCAGATCAAACCTCCCAGGTCCCACGAACACCTGATGTCCCATCCGGTATCGTCATAATAAGGCCCTACTATTAGCATGTCAGGGTTTGAGCCGGCGTCCCAGTGTACGTCTTGCGAACTGTCTCTGTCTATTCCGACTGAAAGCGTCGGCAAAAGCGCCCTCATCTTCGCGTCTCGGCGCCATTTTGCGATCTTATTCGGATGGACTTCCGCATATCCTATAGCGGCCTCCTGTACCTGCCGGAAAGAAGGCTCATTGCGGAAATTTTGCAGTATGGCCTCTACGCCACTATTATTTTTGCTTTTATCTATTTGATAAATATTTCCATCCGAGCCGAAGACGCCGCCTTTTACCGCTATCCATAAAGCGTTGCCTTCGGCATTGGACGCTATGAAGTTTATCTTTCTTTCCGAAAGTCCGGCGCTCACCTCTTTCCATAAGTTATCATCGGCGGAAAATTGTATTACGCCCCTGTCCGTAGCTAAAAACAGGCATCCGCCCGAGGAGAGTGAAACGACAAAATTTCTGATTGTGCATCTTGGGAGGCCGCTTTTCGAAAGCCTTTTCCAGGACGCGCCGTTATCCGTACTCTTGAAGACACCTTTTTTAGTCGCGAGATAAATGATAGAAGGATTTACGCCGTCCACAGCGATATAATTGAACGCCTTCCAGAACAATCCCCTTTCTTCGGTATATTCTTCCTGAAACGGGCCCTCTTCGCCGGCTATATTGGGAAAGAATATCTTTTGCCACGTTTTGCCGTAGTCTTCAGATTTGAAAAGCGCCTCATTTGACGATACGAATAACTTTTTGCCATCTATAGGGTTTTGCGCTATAGACCCGAGATCTTTTGCTGATATACCGTCGTCCGATTTTTTCCATGTGCCGCCTGCATCCATGCTCTTATATACCGAATTTTCGGTCACAGCGAATAAAATATTTGGGTCGTCGCTGTCCAAAAGTATCTGAAACACGTTGTGGCCCCTTATGTTGCGCGATACATTTGACCATCTGGAACCCTCGTCCGCCGATTTGAATATACCGAGCTCAGTTGCGAGATATATTGTTTTGCGATCGCGGGGGTTTACAGCTATATAATTGACAGCGTTGTTCGAACCCGGGACCTTGAAGATATTTTTCCAGTTCTTTCCGCCATCGGTTGTTTTCAGAAGCGCACCTTTTGTGCCGGCATACATTAAAGCGGAATCATTTTTGTCAATATACAATGATGTAAATTCGTAGCCGGCAAGGCCGCGGCTCTTATTTACCCATGTAAATTCCGTAGATGCTCCGGCAGAAGGATGAAGTGAAAAAATTAAGATAATCGAGATGCAGATTTTATTGAAACACCCTATTGTTCTCATTTGTTTTCTCCTTGTGGTTAGTAATTGATATAGTTAGTTTTTCAAAGGAAAGCCACTATACTATAACAACAAAAATTTGTCAAGTGTTTTTATTATCAATCTCCTATTTTCGAATCTTTTTGCCGATTAGCCGTAAATCGCGAAGCATGTCGGCAAATATTGCCGAACTGGCAGCCAAAAACCAATAACCGAAGCGCGCGCCCTCACATATATATACGAATGGGACAATGAATTTCTTTCAAAAATTTTGCTTGCCACTCAAAATATATAATTGTATAATGATGTATCTCCGGAAGAGATAATGCCGAGGTTCCGCCGTAGGCGGATCAGCCTTCGGCTGAAGCTCAGGACGAAATAATTGTGCGAAAATGCCGAGGTAGCTCAGGTGGTAGAGCGCGGCCCTGAAAAGGCCGGCGTCGACGGTTCAACTCCGCCCCTCGGCACCATTCTACTTTGCCCTCAGACGGGCCTGTTGCTTGGTAAGGGCTTCGTAGGAATGAGTTCCTTCGAAGCCTTACCAGTTATTAGGCTTGCTTACGGCGAAGAAGAACCACTTTTTTATAGCGCCGATGTAGCTCAGCTGGTAGAGCAGGGCTTTCGTAAAGCTCAGGTCGGTGGTTCGATCCCACTCATCGGCTCCATAACTATCTTAACTCGAGGGAGTATTGGTAAGATTTAGAGATGTCCTGAAAAACAGGAATTTTCTGCTTTTATGGATAGGCCAGATCATATCCAACTTCGGCGATTGGCTTAATAATATGGCGCTCGTCGCGCTCGTATACAAAAAATCGCCCGGATCTACCGTAGAATTGGCAAAACTGCTCTTTTTTATCATCATACCCGTTTTCATAATCGGGCCTATCGCCGGCGTATATGTGGACAGGTGGGACAAAAAAAAGGTGATGATAATGGCGGATATATGGAGGGGGTTATTGGTCTTATTGATCCCCTTTTTTATTTTGCGCTTTACAAATTTTCTTCCCGTATATATTTTGGTATTTCTCATCTTTTCCATAACGCGCTTCTTTCTGCCGAGCAAGATGGCAATCATTCCGGATGTCGTACCGCACAATACGCTCCTTATCGCAAATACCCTTTCCGATACCACGCGCATGATAAGCGCATTTGTGGCTTTGGGCATCGCGGGTATAATAGTCGATAAAATCGGGGCGATAAACAGCCTTTATATCAATGCCGCAAGCTATTTCATATCTGCCATCTTTATCTATAATATGGCGGTGAAACACACAGGAGCCGGTTTTAAAGACGATATGCTGCGTACAAAAGAGGCGCTGAAACATGCCATAAAAAAATCTGTATGGACGGAGATAAAAGAAGGCATAAGATTTATTTCTAACCATAAGGATATGAAATTTGTGGTAAGGACGTTTTTTTTACTTATGGCGGGTCTTGGCGCGGTAAGCTGCGTAATAATAGTCTTTATACAGGATGCATTCGGCTCGGCGACAAAGGACCTGAGTTTTTTAACTATGATCTTGGGATTCGGGTGTTTTATAAGCGCGGTACTTTACGGCCGTTTCGGCCAGGGGATCAAGAAAGAGGTTATGATATTATTTAGCCTCTGCCTGACGGGCCTTTTTATCGTTGCCTTCGCGCTTACCACCTATTTTGCGTCTTATTTTTTACTATCGGCCGCGGTTATGTTTTTGATAGGCATATCGGTGGGGCCTATAATAGTATCGTTAAATACTATGGTCCACGAATCGATTCCGCAGGCGACCCGCGGCAGGATATTCAGCTCCTTGGAAGCCATAATACACCTGGCATTTCTGGTATTTATGGTTATAGCCGCTTTGTTCGCGGACAAAATAGGCAAGCTGTGGGTCTTGACTTTATGCGGGATTTTCTTCTCTGTGTGGGGAGTAGCAGGCCTTATAAAGAATATGAGAGAGGCATAGGGAAGACTTAGTTTTACCTTACCTTACTTTTCTTGTTGGATCTTTTCGGGCTGAGGCAGTCCCTGTAGGAATTGCATGCCGCGCAGCAGATATTTTCCTCGCTTCGTTCACCCCTGTACCATTTTGTCTCGCATGTCCAGAATATCTGGCACTTTTCGCAGCAATGGAGTTTTTCGTTATTCATATTGCCTCCTTATCGCGCCGGCCTAACGGCTTAAGTCGAGTATATCCAATATGAATATACAAGTCAAGGGAAGAAGCGAGAGAGGTTGACAAAGAGACGCGGGGCTATTAAAATAGAATAAACAGGAAGGAGCTTGTAGCTCATGGAGCATATAAGAGATATCACAAAAGATAATTTTGATAAGGAGGTAGTCAAAGCGAAGCTGCCTGTCATCATCGATTTTTGGGCAGAGTGGTGCATGCCGTGCAAGATGCTATCTCCCGTTATAGACGAGGTAGCGAAAGAATTTGCCGGCAAACTTAGAATAGGAAAAATAAATGTAGACGAAGATGCGGAACTTGCTTCCCAGCTGATGGTCATGAATATACCCACACTCCTATTTTTTAAAGACGGCAGGGAAGTAAAAAGGGCCGTAGGTGTACTTTCCAAAAAAGAACTTCTAAAGAAGATAGATGAGGCATTTGGTGAATAGAGATCCCGGAAAAAGGATCCTTGGCGCCGCCATAGATATCGGCACAAGCGATATAAAAGGCGCACTTCTTGATATTAAGTCCAAAAAAGAACTGGCGCGCGCCTCCGTGCCCAACGAGCAAGGGGCCTTTGGAAGAGATGTCATTACAAGGCTTCATTTCGCAACGACGAATAAAAAAGGCCCGAAAGAGTTGAAGAAAAGGGTCATCTCTGCCATAAATAAATTGTTGGCTCGGCTCGCGAAAGAAGCCGAAGTAGACAAAAATTGCATAAAAAAAGTACTGGCGGTCGGCAACAGCACGATGTACCATCTTATCTTTATGGTAAGGGCCGATTCGCTTGCAAGGGCACCTTTTCAGCCGGCCGCGAAAAAGATGCGCACAAAGAACGCCCGCGCAATGGGCATAAACGCGGCGAAAAACGCTGAGTTTAAATTTTTGCCTAATGTAGCCGGATTCGTCGGCTCCGATACGCTGGCGGTGATTTTATCGACCAAAATAAATAAAAAAAAGAATCATTCTCTCATAGTGGACATAGGAACGAACGGCGAGATAGTGCTGGGCTCAAAAAATAAAATACTCGTTACCTCATGCGCTTGCGGCCCTGCCTTTGAGGGTAGGTATATCCGTCCCGGCACGAAACTCATAGACCTGGTAGCGGGGCTTTTGGATAAAGGTATAATAGATAAGACCGGCAGAATGGCGGTAAATAAAACACCCCTGACACAGGCAAATGTAAGGGAAGCGCAGGTCGCGAAGGCGGCGCTGGCTGCCGGCGTGGAGATCTTGCTGCGTAAGGCCCGTATAGGCGTAAAAGATATCGACAGGTTATATATAACCGGCAATTTCGGCGCAAATATCAATGTAAGGAATGCAAAAAAGATAGGGCTTATACCTGCGGGGATAAGGGGTAATAAGATAACCATTTTAAAAGACGGCGCGCTTTCGGGGGCAAAGAAAGTTCTGCTCAAACCGGAAAAAGAGCGCGAAATAAAAGACATTCTGGCTATATGCGAGCATGTGGAGCTCCACAAGGATAAGGATTTCCAGGATATTTTTGCCGCTTTTATGAGCTTTTAGAGGCGCCTTCCCCGCGAACGTAAAAACTGAATGGGCTTGACTATACAGGGTATATATGATATCTTATACCCTCTATATAGCCTTGATAATCGCTTTGGAGTAGAATATGAATATAGCCGTTTTTGTGTCGGGAAACGGGACCAATTTACAGGCAATAATAGATGCGGTTAAAAAGGATTATATAAAGGCCAAGATAGCCCTTATTGTAAGCGATAATAAAGAGGCATACGCGCTTAAAAGGGCCCAAAAAGCCGGTATAGAAACGATTTCCTTGGACGCGCGGGACTTTAAATCTAAGGAAGATTTTGACAAAGAGATAATAAATAATCTCAAAAAGCACGATATAGGGCTGGTGGCGCTTGCCGGTTACATGAGGCTTTTGACGCCTTATTTCATAAAAGAGTACAGAAACCGGATTTTGAATGTCCATCCGGCGCTCCTGCCGTCTTTCAAGGGCAAAAACGGCGTGAAAGACGCGCTTGATTACGGGGTTAAAGTAACAGGCCCCACGGTGCACTTCGTAACTGAAGACATCGACCGAGGCCCCATCGTCTCGCAAGTTGCTGTGTCGATAAAAGACGATGACACTGAAGATTCGCTCCGCAAGAGGATACACGAAGAGGAACATAAAATATATACGAAGGCGATAAAAGACTTCGTTGAAGGAAAGCTTGAGATGGCAGGTAGAAAGGTTTTGCATAAATGAGGATTAAAATCGATAAAGTAAAAGCAAGAGAGATACTGGATTCGCGCGGAAACCCCACCGTCGAAGTGGATGTGCATTTAACAGGCGGGATCATGGGAAGGGCCGCCGTACCGAGCGGTGCATCAACCGGCGAACATGAAGCAGTGGAATTGAGAGACGGCGATAAAAAACGCTACGGCGGTAAAGGCGTCCTTAAGGCCGTAAAGAATGTAAATGATGAGATAGCATTGCGAATAAAAGATATAGATCCCTACGACCAGGAAAAACTGGACCGCTTTATGATAGAACTCGACGGTACGGAAAATAAGGCGCGGCTCGGCGCAAACGCCATTTTAGGAGTCTCGATGGCTGCGGCAAAAGCCGTCGCCAATCTTAATCATATCCCGCTTTATAAATATCTCGCAAAGGTCGCAGGCATATCAAAGGAAGCAAATATCCTTCCGGTCCCCATGATGAATATCCTAAACGGCGGCAAACATGCCGACGGTACGGTGGATTTTCAGGAGTTCATGGTCCAGCCATGGGGCGCGAAAAGTTTTTCCGAAGGCCTGCGCATGGGAACAGAGGTTTTTCACGCTTTGAAGAAAGTGCTTAAGGACAAAGGTTATAATACTTCCGTCGGGGACGAAGGCGGTTATGCGCCGAGTTTAAAGGCCAATGACGAAGCTCCCGAACTGATATTGAAAGCCATAGAAGCAGCCGGCTACAAGGCCGGCGCGGATATCTCGTTGGCGCTCGATCCGGCCGCCAGTGAAATGGTGAATGCCGCAAAGGAAAAAGGCAAAAGCGGCTACTGTTTCTTCAAATCCGACCCTTCAAGAATCGCTACCGATGAGGAGATGATAGAACTTTGGGCCAACTGGTGCGACAAATATCCTATCCGCAGCATAGAAGACGGCCTCGACGAAAACGATTGGGACGGATGGAAGAAACTGACCGATAAATTAGGATCTAAAATACAGCTCGTGGGCGACGATCTTTTTGTTACAAATGTCAAGCTTTTGAAAAAAGGGATAGATTTAGGAGTCGCCAATTCAATTTTAATAAAGGTCAACCAGATCGGGACTCTTACCGAGACATTTGATGCCATAAGAATGGCAAAAGGCGCAGGTTATACCGCGGTGGTTTCTCACCGGTCGGGCGAGACTGAAGATACCACCATAGCTCACATTGCCGTCGCAACAGGAGCAGGCCAGATCAAAACCGGCTCGGCTTCGCGAACGGACAGAGTGGCTAAATATAACGAACTTTTGAGGATAGAAGAAGATTTAGGCAAAAACGCCGTTTATGGTAAATAAAAAGAACTTAATAGCGTTGCTTATTATAGCGGGTATTCTTCTTCTTTTATTTCTGCCGGGGTTTTCGCGCCACCAGAAGCTTTCGGCGGAATGCAGAAAATTGAAGATGCAGATAGAAACGCTTGAGAAGATCAATACCAAGCTCGAAGACGAAAACTATAAGCTCGAGCATGACATGGAATATGTGGAGAAGACAGTAAGAAATAAATTAGGGGTAGTCAGGAAAGACGAGATCCCCTATAAGACGTTAAAACAGGAGGAGAAAGATGAGCAGTAAAGCGAAGTTTTTTGTTGTACTGTTGGTCTCTGTTCTGGCCATTTCGTTCTCTATGGTAACTAAGGCCGAAGCGGGAAGCCCGTTCGCAGACGCGGTCATGAAGATGTTCGGTTATGGCGCGAAGACGACCGAAAAGACTGTTAACGCAGTAGGTACAGGAGTAAAAAAGACAGGTGATATGGTAGGCCAGGAAGCAAAAGATTTGGGTGACGTGGTCACCGGCAAGGGCTCGAAAGTAAAAGATGTTATCGTGAACCCTGTCACAAAAAGCACCGAAGCAGTCGGCGGGACCGCTTATGGCGTAGTAAACGCGCCCATAGAAGCGGGTAAGGAAGTATACGGCACAAAAGAAGCATGCGAGACGAAGTAATAATTTTCAATAAGTAGGTTTATCGCGGGGTGGAGCAGCCTGGTAGCTCGTCGGGCTCAGTAACAATGGGCTATTCAGCCGGAAACGGCTGAACGAATCCTGTCAAATTCGGTGGAGCCTGAAATGGTAATACCGAGCCAAGCCTCTATCGCTTTGCTTCACAAGGCAAAGCAATAAAGGAAGGTGTAGAGACTAGACGGCAGGTGCCCTAACTTCGGTTAAAAACGGAGAAGGGCAAAGGTATAGTCCAGACTACAAACTCCAAAGGTTCGGAGGCAGCGAAAGCTGTAGTAGTATGCATAACCCGAAGGTCGGACGTTCGAATCGTCCCCCCGCTACCATTCTACTTCGCCCGAATGTTTTCACGTTCGGGCTTCGTAGGAATTGCAGCGAAGTAGAATGTTGTTCCTTCGAAGCTCAAACACGAAAGTATTTGAGCGAAGAAGAACCATAATGAAAATAGGGACAGCGGCAGCTGTCCCTATTTTCTTTCGTTGACTTACATAAAATAATATGATATATAATTAGATGCTATAAACAAAAGGAGCTGTAATGATACAACGCTATTCCCTGCCCAAAATGCGCGGGATCTGGAGCGAAGAGAACCGTATCCGCAAAATGGCCGAAATAGAGCTTATCGCGTGCGAAGCGATGGCAAAATACGGCATCATACCCAAGAAGGCTTATTCCAACATAAAAGATAACCTGAAATTTGACGTAGAGAGAATCAAAGAGATAGAAAAAGAGACAAACCACGATGTCGTCGCCTTCATAATAAATCTCTCGGAAAATATAGGCGAAGACGCAAAATACCTCCACAAAGGCCTTACCTCAAGCGATGTCCTTGACACATCGCTTTCGGTCATGATGGTTGAGGCGGCCGACATAATCATAGACGACCTGAATAAGCTTTGCGGGATGTTCAAAAGAAAGGCCCGCAAATATAAACACACGCCGATGATGGGCCGCTCTCACGGCGTGCACGCCGAGCCGATCACCTTCGGGCTTAAGATGGCGCTTTTCTACGATGAGACCAAAAGAAGCATAGACAGGATAAAGCGCGCAAAAGAGATCGTAAGGGTGGGCAAGATCTCCGGCGCCGTAGGTACCTATGCAAACGTGGATCCCCGCGTAGAAGAATTTGTATGTAAAAAACTGGGCCTTAAGGCCGCAAATGTTTCTACGCAGATCCTTCAGCGTGACAGGCACGCGGAATATCTTGCGGAAATTGCCGTCATAGGTTCATCATTAGACAAATTTGCCGTGGAGTTCAGAGCGCTTCAAAGGACAGAGGTCGGTGAAGTGGAAGAATTTTTCCTGTCAACACAGAAGGGTTCCTCCGCGATGCCTCATAAGAAAAATCCCATTATGTGCGAAAGGATATCGGGCCTCGCGAGGATACTCAGGGCAAATTCCATTGCGGGGCTTGAAAATGTGGCGCTGTGGCATGAAAGAGATATATCCCACTCTTCCGTAGAACGCATAATACTCCCTGATTCTACGATACTTTTGGACTACATGCTCAATAAGTTTATAGATATAGTGCAGAACCTCGTCGTCCATCCCCTTAAGATGATGGAGAATATAGAGATCTCAAAAGGGATCATATTTTCGCAGAGAGTCCTTCTTGAGCTGATAGAGAAAGGACTCACGCGCCTCGAAGCGTACGATATGATACAGAAAAGCGCAATGGAAGCGCGGGAGACGGGTGAACATTTTAGAGACGTGCTTCTCCGCGACGAAAAAATTAAGGAATATTTAAACGAATACGAAATAGAAAAATGTTTCGATCTGAAATATCACTTAAAGCACGTTGACAGGATCTTTACTAAAGTCGGCATATAAAGCGATTGCGATGGCCAATCCCTCGACGTTGCTCGGGATGGTTCGGGGGAATGGTGAGCGAAGTCGAACCACGAGATTAAAGACGGCGGTAAAGACGGGAGGGGGACATTTTCCTTCGGAAAGTGTCCCCGGCAAAGGATAAATGGCAAAGGGCCTTACTTATAAATCCGCGGGAGTAAATATAGACCGGGCAAACGCGCTTGTAGCGGATTATAGAAAATTTGCGTCATTTACTAAGACTAAAGGGGCGCTAGGTAATGTCGGTGGTTTCGGCGGGTTCTTCAGGCCGGATCTCAGACATTTAAAAGACCCCATACTCGTCTCATCCACCGACGGTGTCGGAACCAAATTAAAAATAGCGTTTATGGCGGATAAGCACGATACGGTAGGCATAGACCTTGTGGCGATGAGCGTGAATGATATATTATGTTCCGGCGCCGAAGGCATGTTCTTTTTGGACTATGTAGCTACGGGTAAAGTCCGGCCCGAGGTCCTTAAGGATGTCGTCAAAGGCATTGCCGCAGGCTGCCGCGACGCCGGCTATGCGCTGATAGGCGGCGAGACCGCAGAGATGCCCGGCATATACCAAGAAGGCGAATACGACCTTGCCGGTTTTGGCGTCGGCATAATCGATAGAAATGAGGTCATAGACGGAAGGCATATTAAGTTGGGCGATGTCGTTCTGGGACTTCAATCGAGCGGGCTTCATTCAAACGGATATTCTCTCGTGCGAAAGGTCTTTTCCCGAAAAGAGATGAAATCACTTGCCGCGGAACTTTTGAAACCGACGCGGATCTACTGCAGAGGCGTCCTTTGTGTAAAGAAGGCATTAAAAATAAAAGGTATTGCGAATATAACCGGCGGCGCTTTTTATGACAAGATACCCAGAATAATACCAAAGGCTATGGCAATAGAGATATATAAGAATTCATGGCGTATCCCGCCGATCTTCTCTCTGGTACAAAAGAAAGGCCGTGTCGAAGATAAAGAGATGTACAGAACTTTCAATATGGGCGTGGGCATGGTACTTGTGCTGGGGAAAAACGATGCGGACAAGGCGAAAAATATATTGCTGGGCTTTGGAATAAAATCGTACGTCATAGGAAGCGTTATAAAAGGCAAAAAAGAAGTCGTAATAAGGAAATAAATATGCGCGTTTTGGTGATAGGGTCCGGGGGCAGAGAACACGCGCTTTGCTGGAAGATAGCGCAATCCGAAAAAGTAGACAAGGTCTACTCCGCTCCGGGAAACGGCGGCATAAGCAAAATAGCCGAAATAGCGGATATAAAGGCCGATGATATAAACGGCCTTTTAAAATTTGCAAAGGCCGAAAAGATAGGCCTTACGGTAATCGGCCCGGAAGCGCCCCTCGTGGCGGGCATAGTGGATATATTTGAGAAAGAGGGCCTTAAAATATTCGGCCCATCCGGGAAAGTCGCCGCGCTTGAAGGAAGCAAAGTATTTGCCAAAGAGGCGATGAAGCGTTTCGGCGTACCGACGGCGGATTTCGAGGTCTTTCTTGATTATGAGAAGGCAAAGGCCTATATCGAAGGTAGGAAACTACCCATTGTCATAAAAGCCGACGGACTCGCGCAGGGAAAAGGTGTTACCGTGGCGCACGCAAGAGAAGAAGCCCTTAGCGCGTTAAAGAGCGCTATGGTTGAAAAGGTGTTCGGCAAAGCGGGCGAGCGTGTCGTAATAGAAGAATGCCTTGTAGGCGAAGAAGCATCCATTATAGTGGTCTCGGACGGAAAAAACATCGTTTCCATGGCCACAAGCCAGGATCACAAAAGGATAAATGACGGAGATAAAGGCCCCAACACCGGTGGCATGGGCGCGTATTCTCCCACCCCTTTGGTTGCGGCTGAAATTGAAAAAAGAATAATGGACGAAGTCATACATCCGATGATAGTAGGTCTCGCAAAAGACAATATGCCGTATAAAGGCGTGCTTTATGCCGGAATAATGCTTACAAAAAACGGGCCGAAGACCTTAGAGTTTAATGTGCGGTTCGGCGATCCGGAGACGCAGGCGATATTGCCGCGCCTTAGGAGCGATCTGGTAGAATTGATGGAACGCTCCATATCCGGCGATTTAAAAGGATACAAGGCCGTATGGTACGAGAAAAGCGCTGTATGCGTGGTTCTTACCTCGGGCGGATATCCCGCGAGTTATGAAAAGGGAAAAGAGATACACGGCCTCGAGAACGCGGAGAAATTGAAGGACGTGGTCGTATTTCATGCCGGGACAAAAAAATCATCCGGTACGTATGTAACAGACGGCGGCAGGGTCTTGGGTGTGACAGGGCTGGCCGATGATATAGAACTGGCTATCCACGCAGCGTATAATGGCGTATCAAAAATAAAATTCGACAAGATGCATTTCAGGCGCGACATAGGTAAGAAGGCGTTGTGCGGGGTCAGACCCTCGTTATGTTAACTACGTAGTTTACATAATCAGGGTCTGACCCCAGAACCGAGGGTAACATGAAAAAAATAGACGTTTCTATAGTAATGGGCAGTACATCAGATCTCACAACTATGAATTATGCGGCGGATCTGTTAAAGCAATTCGGGGTGGCGTTTGAGGTAAGAGCCCTTTCCGCGCACCGCTCGCCCGACGATACCACAAGATTCGCGAAGCACGCCCAGAGGCGCGGAATAAAGGTGATAATCGCCGGAGCCGGCGGCGCTGCGCATCTTGCGGGCGTAATAGCGGCGAATACTACCTTGCCGGTTATAGGAGTGCCCATACGAACGCAGGATCTAAAGGGCATCGACTCGCTTTTGTCCATAGTGCAGATGCCGGGCGGCATTCCGGTAGGCACCATGGCCATCGGCGAAGCAGGCGCAAAAAACGCGGCGATATTTGCCGCGGAGATCCTTGCCATAAAAGATTCTTTTTTAAAAAAGAAGCTCTCGGCATTCAAAAAGAAGATGTGTGCTTCTGTGCGAATAAAAGATAAGGGCCTTGCCAAAAAGATCTGAGAATATGGTAAAGACAGAGGTTCTTAAAGTCGATGCCGGAACGTCCGGAAAAGAAGCTATAAAAAAAGCTGCCGCCGTAATAAAAGAAGGCGGGTTGGTGGCTTTTCCGACAGAGACGGTATACGGGTTGGGCGCCGATTATCTTAACGAAAACGCTTTAAAGAGGCTTTACGAAGTAAAAGTGAGGCCGCCTAACAAGCCATTTACCGTACATATATCCGATTTAGGGATCCTTGATAAACTGTCGTGCGAGATATCGGAAAAGGCTGGACGGCTTATAAAAAAATTCTGGCCTGGGCCTTTGACGCTTATTTTCAAGGCAAAAGACGGCGCCAAAGTCGGTGTGCGCATGCCGTCCAATAAGGTCGCGTTGGATTTTATCGCCGCATGCGGTACCCCCATAGCGGCGCCCAGCGCCAATATCTCCGGCAAAAGGCCGCCAACTGATGCCGCCGAAGTCCTTTCAGGCCTTGACGGAAAGATAGAGCTTATACTGGACGGGGGAAAAACGGAAATAGGCGTAGAATCAACGGTCTTAGATGTTTCCGCGGAACCTTATAAGATATTGAGGGAAGGCGCGGTCAAAAAAGCTGAGATAGAAGGGGTTTAAAGATTGAAGATCCTCTTTGTATGTACGGGGAACAGCTGCCGAAGCGCTATGGCAGAGGCATATCTTAAAAAAAGGCTTAAGGATGCAGGAAAAGAAGGCATAACAATTTCCTCGGCGGGTATTGCGCCGCATCCGGGCATGAGCGCCACCGACGAGGCGCGAGAAGTCGTGAAGAAAGAAGGCGCCGATCTATTAGAGCACAGGGCGCGCCGTCTTACCGAGCTGGAGACACGCGAAGCCGATCTTATATTTGTAATGGAGGATTTGCAAAGAATCTATATATTAAAGAAAGACCCGTCGGCCGCAAAGAAGATATATCTTTTAAAAGATTTTCAAAAAATCGGCGATTTTAAATTATCGCGCGATCCCAATATACCGGACCCAATAGGAAAAGACATGGATTTTTACAAAAAGACATTCGACGTTATAAAAGAATCGGTGGAAAGGATATTGAATGAAATCTAGAAAAGAGATGCCCTATAAAATGGCAATAGCCGTCGGCTCTGATCACGGCGGGTTTGGGCTCAAAAAAGACATAATAGATTTTCTGACAGCTTGGCACTACAAAGTCAAGGATTTCGGCACAAAAAACGAGGCAAGATGCGATTATCCCCCGGTGGCGTATAAAGTGGCCTCGGCAGTCATGGCGGGGGAATTTGAGAGGGGTATATTGATCTGCAAAAGCGGCATAGGGATGTGCATTGCGGCTAATAAAGTGAACGGGATACGAGCGGCGTTTCTTACAGATTCGGAGAATGCGCGTTTGAGCAGGGAGCATAACGATGCCAATATAGCGATATTCTCCGGAAAATCTATGACGATATCTAAGGCAAAAAAGATCCTGGATGTGTGGCTTTCAGCGGATTTTGAAGGCGGCCGCCATTTTACCAGAGTAAAGCAGATAAAACAGATTGAACAAAAGATGCGAAGAAGGTGTAAATAAGCATTACCGGAGGGCGCGCCGATGTTCGAAGAACTTAAAAAAATAGACCCCGAAGTTTATGAAGCGGTAACTAACGAGACAAAACGCGAGAACGGCAATATTGAGCTTATAGCCAGCGAGAATTTCACGAGCGTAGCTGTCCTTGAGGCCCAGGGCTCGACCATGACCAATAAATATGCCGAAGGTTATCCGGATGCCCGCTGGTACGGCGGCTGCGAATACGTAGATGTCGTGGAAAAACTGGCGATAGACAGGGCAAAGAAACTTTTCGGCTCCGAGCACGTAAATGTGCAGCCGCATTCAGGCACTACCGCCAATATGGCCGTCTATTATTCTGTCTTGAAAGTGGGCGACACAATACTTGCGATGGATCTGGCCTGCGGCGGCCATCTTAGCCACGGCCACAAGCATAATTTTTCGGGCAAGTACTTTACCATAGTCCCATACGGCGTCGACAAAAAAACAGAAACGATCGATTATGACGAGATAAGGGAAAAGGCAAGAGCGCACAAGCCGAAATTGATTCTGGCCGGCGCATCGGCGTATCCGCGCACCTTGGATTTTAATAAGTTCAGGGAGATATGCGATGAAGTGGGCGCCTACCTCATGGTGGATATAGCGCATATAGCGGGCCTTGTGGCTACGGGCCTTCATCCTACGCCGGTACCCGTCTCCGAATTCGTGACCTCGACGACGCACAAGACACTGCGCGGCCCCAGGAGCGGTTTTGTAATGTGCAGAAAAGAATTTGCAAAAGGAATAGATATGGCGGTCTTTCCGGGATTGCAGGGCGGGCCGCTTATGCACGTTGTGGCGGCAAAAGCGGTTGCGTTCAAAGAAGCGCTCCTGCCGGAGTTTAAGAAATATCAGGAGCAGGTTATTAAGAACGCAAAAGCGCTTGCGGAGGCGCTCGAGGCCAAAACTTACAGGATAGTTTCAGGGGGTACAGATAACCACCTTATGCTGGTCGATCTTACAAATAAAGGTGTGAGCGGCAAAGATGCCACCGCCGCGCTGGATAAAGCCGCGATAACCGTAAACAAAAATCTCATTCCGTTTGATACGGCAAAACCCACGGTGACAAGCGGCATAAGATTGGGCACGCCGGCTATGACGACACGCGGCATGAAGGAAAAAGAGATGAAGAATATAGCAGAACTCATAGACAAGGTTGTGGCCAATATATCCGACGGGAAAATAATAGAATCGGTGAAGAACGAAGTGAAAGAGATGCTAAAAGCATTTCCGCTTTATAAGGTGTAAGATGGCGAAAAAAAGAAAACGGCCGAGCTGGGACAAATATTTTATCGAGATAGCGACTTTAATTTCCAGCCGTTCCACGTGCCTCAGGCGGCAGGTGGGCGCGCTGATAGTGAAGGATAAAAGGATCCTTGCCACAGGTTATAACGGCACGCCGAAAGGCCTGCCGCACTGTTTTGAGATAGGATGCTTAAGAGAGAAACTAAAGATACCTTCGGGCGAGCGCCACGAATTATGCCGCGGCTTGCATGGGGAGCAAAACGCGCTTCTTCAGGCGTCGCTTCACGGCATTAGCGTAAAAGACAGCGTATTGTACTGCACAAACCAGCCGTGTATAATCTGCGCCAAGATGCTTATAAACGCCGGCATAAAAGAAATAGTAATCTCCGACGGATATCCCGACAAGATGTCCATGGACTTTTTCAAGGAAGCGGGGGTTTCGGTGAGGAAGGCAAAGTCATGAAATGCCCGTATTGCGGCACAAATAGGGACAAGGTAATAGATTCGCGTTCCTCAAATAACAGTAAGCACATAAGACGCAGGCGCGAATGCCTGAAATGCCGCAAGCGCTTCACTACTTACGAGCACGTAGAAGAGATGCCGCTCATGGTGATCAAAAAAGACTCAAGGCGCGAACCCTTTGACAGGAATAAAATCCTCTCTGGCCTCACAAAGGCGTGCGAAAAACGCCCGGTCAGCGTAGAGCAGCTTGAAAAGCTGGCTGACGCGATAGAGATGCAGATGCAGAAGAACTTTGAAAAGGAAGTAAAGGCCTCTGTCATAGGGGAGTTTGCGATGAAGCAGCTTCACGCCATGGACCAGGTGGCATATGTAAGATTCGCTTCCGTATACAGGCAGTTCAAAGATATAAATCAGTTTATGAGAGAGTTGAAGCAGCTTTTGAAGTGAACGCCAAGAGTATGAAAGAAGCCCTTTACTATAAACTGGAACGCGATAAGATACGCTGCGAACTTTGCCCGAATGATTGCCTTATAGCCGACGGTAAAAAAGGCATGTGCAAAGTGAGGGTCAATAAGGCTAATACGCTCTACACTGAAGTGTACAAAAGGGCCACTTCTATAGCGCTGGATCCTATTGAAAAAAAGCCGCTCTATCATTATCATCGCGGCGAATACATACTCTCTCTCGGGACCAAAGGATGTAATTTCGCTTGTCCGTGGTGCCAGAACTGGCCCATCGCGCAAGGCGAAAACGCCTCTACGTATGAGATGACTAAAGAAGAGGCCGTACGGAGAGCCAAGGAACTCGGCTCCTTTGGCATAGCATATACATATAACGAACCTTTTATATGGTTTGAATTTGTTTTAGAATGCGCCGAGTTCGCGAAGAAAAACGGCCTTGAAAATGTCCTTGTGACAAACGGCTACGTACATAAAGAGCCGCTGTACGAGATACTTCCTTATATAGGCGCTATGAATATCGACATAAAGTCCATAGAAGAAAAGTTTTATAAGGAACACTGCCTCGGTAAACTCGAACCGGTGCTGGAGAATACAAAAATAGCCAAAGAAAAGGGCGTGCACATAGAGATTACGAATCTCATAATACCCACTCTGAACGATTCCGAAAAAAATATTGGGGGATTGGTGGATTGGGTCTATGTCAATCTCGGGGCCGAGACGCCGCTGCATTTTTCAAGGTATTTCCCGTGTCATAAGATGAAGCTTCCTCCGACGCCGGTGGAGACGCTGGAGCGAGCGAAAGAGATAGCCGATAAAAAATTAAAATACGTGTATTTGGGTAACGTGTAACCCGGCAATTCTAACCTGGTTAGATTTGCCGGGTTAGCGCCAAGTAGGAGGAAACTATGAAGACATTTTTCGGAGAGATATGGAAGGCGATAAGCGACTTTAAATTTTACAAGGTAGTCAAAAATTTTTCGGCCGGCAAGGCATTCAAATACATATTATCCCTTATTTTATTGGTAAGCTTAATATTGAGCATACGCTATAGTTTTGTATTGGGCGCGGGGCTGAATGTGGCAATGGATTGGATGAAAGAGAACCTGCCGGTGATCGAGGTCCAGAACGGCGTCGCGAGCGTAAACGCCGAACAACCGTTTAAAATAGCGGAACAGGACTTTGCGGTCATACTTGATACGACGGGAAAGACAGCGTCGTTAGATGGGTACGCAAAGGGCGTGCTTCTCATGAAAGATAAGGTGATCTACAAAGAAAGCGAGGTAAAAACAGAGATTTACAGCCTCGCGGATGTCAAATCGCTCAGGATAGACGAAAATTTCATGAATGGCATCAAAAAGAACGCGATCTGGATAATATTTCCTTTTATGCTGCTGGGTATTTATATATATATGATCCTGGCGCGCCTTCTGCAGACAGTCATATTCAGCCTTATAACGGTTTTTGCCGCGGCGATCAATAAAGTGCAGCTCGCTTATAGCCAGATCTTTGCAATAGGTATATACGCGGTTACCCTAAGCACTCTTTTAGGCGCTATGGCGGCCCTATTTTTAAAGGAAATACCGGGAATGGGCTGGATTTATGCGGCGATATATATTACATATCTTATCGTGGCAGTTATTAATTGCAAAGAAACATAAAAAATATTACTGTAGATTAGTGACTAAATTTGCTTTTGCTTTGAGGCCGCTGAACCAGGCATCAAGAATTTGAGCTTTCTTTATCTCTAGATATTGCTTCGCGAACTCTTCCTTTATTTCCTCGAATTTTGCCATATCAATGGGCTCTAAGTCCGCCAGTTGCGCTATGCAGGCGCCCCCCGGAGCGGAAATCACAGGGCTTACCTCACCTACATTATAATCGAACACTTCCTTTATAACTGTTGCCGGGCCTATATCTCTTATGTAATCCGCGCGCGTTATATATTCCGATTCCTTTGGTTTTAGGCCAAGCGACGCGGCCGCATCTTTAAAAAAAGCGCCCTTTTCCATTTTTTCTTTTATGACGCTCTCGTATTTTTGCATGCTTTCTTTTGCCAGCGCGTTAATCTTAGCCAGTTTTACCCTTTCTCTTATCTCCTCCGTCACTTCTGAAAGAGGAGGGATACCAGGCTCTTCTTTATCCACGAGCCGGATTATATAATTTGTATCCGATTTTACGCTATCCGGCGAAATCAAAGGCCCTACCTCGCCTTCCTTTAAATTAAAAGCCGTTTTTACTAAGACCGGATTCCAGCCTATGCCGGGTATGATCTCCTGCTTCGAAAAATAACCGGTCTTCTTTAGCGGTTTTTTATAATCTTGGGCGGCTTTTTCAAAGGCGGACCCTTCTTCTATGGCGCCCCTCGCTCTAAAGGCTTCGGTATATGATTTTGCTTTCGCGCGTTCGGTCGTCAGTCTTTGGCTTATCTTTTCTTTCGCTTCTTCAAATGTCTCAGTGTAAGACGGCCTTTTTCCCTCAACTTTTATTATATGATATCCGAACTGGGTTTTTACGATGCCGCTTATCTCGCCGGGGTTCAGGGAAAATGCGGCTTTTTCAAAATCGGGTATCATCTTTCCTTTTTCAAAAAACCCTAGGTCGCCGCCGTTTTCTTTTGTGGAGTCTTTGGAATATTCGTTCGCCGCCTTTTGAAAATCTAACCCGCCCTTCAGCTTCTTTAGTATCTCGGCGGCCTTATCGGGATCCTCTACCAATATATGCCGCGCGTGGACGCTTTCTGTGTGTTCAAACTCTTTTTTATGGAGGTCGTAGTACTGCTTGAGGTTTTCGTCGTCCATTTCTATTCCGCCGAGGTAATCAGTATACCTGAATTCTATATACTCTATATTGACACGCGCCGGCATCTTGAATTCCTGCGAATTATTTTTGTAATATTCTTCTATTTCTTCCTCGGAGATATCGACTTTATCGGCAAAGTTTTTCGATGATTCAAGGACATAGTTGATCTTTATCTTTTCGTTCTCTTCCTCGTATCTTTTTAGAAGCTCATCGTCTGTTACTTTTATGTCTTTTGTGACGTTATTGATTAATTTGGCTATTCCCAGAGAGTTGCGAATGTCTTCTTCGTAATCTCTCGGGGATACCTGGAAGACATTTTTCAATAAACGTTCATAGGCGTCCGTGTCAAACTTGTCGCCCCTTAAAAGGAACGGAAAACTTCGTATAGTATTTATAACGTCGTCATCCGTGACTTTTATGCGTTCTTTAGCCGCCTCTCTGATAAGTATAAGCCTGTCCCACGCCTGGTTCTCGAGGTCCAGCTGTTCGTATATATCGGCGAAATTGGGGTATCGCATCATGGCCTCGTTCTTTACGGCGCGCCAATTCTGGCCGTACTCCTGCAAAGGGACCTTCTTACCGAATAATATGCCGGCGGAAGAAGGGCCGGACCCGCCCCTTCCACTGGAGCCTGCTCCCCAAAGCACAAAGGCGGGTATTATTATGATAGCAAGCCCTATTAATATCTTCTTCGCTGTTTCCTTATTTCGCAGATATTTTAGCATGTTGTAACCTTTGAGTTAAAATTATACCCCATATTATAAGCAAGAAGTAAAGATTTAGCAAGCCTTATTGTCTTTAAAAGCAGTCTCGTCCATGTTATAATGTTAAGAATAGGAGTAATGGCAGTGAGCAAAAAATTGATAAAAGACCTGATTAAGATAGGAAGAAAAATAGAGGATTGCGGCCTTGTCATCGGCGAGGGCGGCAACATAAGCGCGAAAGCCGGCAGTGTTATATATATAAAGGTAAGAGGCGCAACGCTTGCCTCTAAAAAGCAGGCGGATTATATTCCTATAGATATAAAGACAGGGAAGCCGCTTTGTAAAAATGGCGTTCCGAGCACCGAAATACATATGCATCTGGCCTGCTATAAGGCGCGCAAAGATGTAGGCGCTGTCGTCCATACCCACCCTGTCTTTATAACAGCTTTGGGAATAGCTGCGGTCAGGCTTGAGCGTGTATCGTATGAGGCAAAAATACACTTAAAAGGCGGTATCGCAAGGATCCCTTGCATAAAGCCGGGAACAAAAGAGCTGGGAATGGCTGTAGGAAGGGCTATTGCGAAACACAACATTGTTATGCTAAAAAAGCACGGCCTCCTTACCGTTGGCAAGAATATAAAAGAGGCGTTTTTGCGGACCCTGGCAGCGGAAAGGGCGGCTATGGTCTATGCCTATTCCAAAAGAGCCAAGACCTAATTGCTTGACATTTTGGCATTGTTCCTATAAAATAAATCTGTACTATAAATAAATCGAATAAGATACTAAAGGAAATTCTATGAACCCCGTAAAATTGAAATTAGGCATTCCTAAAGGCAGCCTTCAGGAATCCACCATAAAGATGTTCGACAAAGCCGGCTTTAAGATATCGGTAAGCGAGCGCTCCTATTTTCCCACGATAGACGATGAGGAAATAGAATTGATTATGCTAAGGGCGCAGGAGATGTCCAAATACGTGGAAGCAGGTGTCCTTGACTGCGGAATAACGGGCGGTGACTGGGTCCTCGAGAACAGCTCCGACGTAAAAGAGGTCGCGGACCTCCTTTATGCCAAAAGCGGTCTTCGGAAAGTGCGTTGGGTCCTGGCAGTGTCCGAAGACTCAAAAATAAGATCGGTCAAAGACCTGGAAGGTAAAAGGATAGCCACGGAACTTGTCAGCGTCACAAAAAAATATCTCAAAGAGAACAAAGTTACCGCTCTTGTCGAATTCAGCTGGGGCGCTACCGAGGCAAAAGTGACAACGGGCCTCGTTGACGCGATAGTCGAACTTACCGAGACAGGTTCCAGCCTCAGGGCAAACAAGCTTAAGATAGTAGAGACCATCGCGGAATCGGTCACCAAACTTATTGCCAATAAAATTTCGTACGAAGACAAAACGAAACGCGAGAAGATAGAAAATATAGCGCTTCTCTTAAAAGGCGCCCTCAAGTCCGAAGGAATGGTCGGCCTTAAGATGAATGTAAAAAAGAACGACCTCGCGAAAGTGCTTAAGGTGCTTCCCGCTTTGATGAGGCCTACAGTCGCAAACCTCAGCGACGATGAGTGGTGCGACGTCGATACGGTTATAGAAGAGAAAATCGTCAGGGTTTTAATACCAGAATTGAAAAAGGCCGGCGCTCAGGGGATCGTTGAGTACCCGCTGAACAAAGTTATTGAATAGGAGGGTCACAAACATGCCTTGCGGAAGAAAAAGAAAGCGCAAAAAAATGGCGAAACATAAAAGGAAGAAGAGACTAAGAAGAGACAGACATAAAAAGAGACTGGTGTAAGAAGAAAGTCTAACAAGTGTTGAACAAGATATATAAACTGTCGATAGCCGCTTTATTTTTGATTTTGGCGTGCAGAGTGCTCTTAGCGGATAAAGAGGCGAAGCTTGACGACTGGATACAAAAGATCCGACTTGAGAAAAACGATAATTTTTCCCAGGCGCTTGCCCATTATTCAATGGGCATTATTTATGACCACGAGGAGAAATTAGAAAAAGCGATCGCCGAATACAAAGAAGCGATAAAATACGATCCCCACGAGCCGCTCTTTCACATACGCTTAGGCGCCGATATGCTTATATCGAAAAATCCGGACGAGGCCTTTAAGGAATTTGACGAGGCCGAGAGGCTGGACCCGGATAACCTTCAGGTAAAATTTTTAAAGGCGCTTACTTATACAACACTGCGCAAATTCGATGAAGCAGCCGTCGAATATAGAAGTATAGTGGAAAAGGACCCGGGGAACCTTAAAGCCCTAAACTCTTTGGCTGATTTGTATGTCATAGAAGAAAAATTGCTCGAAGCCGCCGACATATATGAAAAGCTCTTAAAGACAAAAGAAGGCACGGTGCCTGTAATCTATTTTAATCTCGGCATAATATATTCAAAATTAGAAAATACCGAGCGAGCAATAGAAAGTTTCAAAAAGGCATTGGAAGCGGAACCGGATTATATAGAAGCATATCTTGCTATCGGTGTTTTATATGAAACGAAGAAGGATTATCAAAACGCGCTGAAGTTTTATGAAGAAGCGCTTAAGATAGACCCTTTAAACAGAAAGATATACAGGCACATAGCCGAAATATACTATGAAGCAGGCAGGATAGATGATGCCGTACGCAATTATGAAATCCTGATAACGCTGGATCCGAGAGACGGCAATTCATACATAGACCTGGCTTACGTGTATATAAGAGAAAAGAATAACGAAAAAGGCATAGCCATTTTAAAAGACGCATTGACGAAGGAAGTTGCCAAAAAAAAGGAAGTACAGATCGCCCTGGGTTATGCCCTTGCGCTCGATAAAAAATATGATGAGGCGATAGAAGAATATAAAAAGATTTTGAAGGAAGACCCCAATAATCCAAAAGCAAATTTCTTCTTAGGTACGGCTTACGAAAGAGCCGGGCAAGCCGAAGAGGCGATAGCGGCCTTCAGAAAGACCCTGGAAATAGAACCGAATAACGCCGAGGCATGTAATTATCTGGGGTACATGTTTGCCGAACGAGGTGAAAATTTCGACGAGTCGGTAACTCTTATAAAGAAAGCGCTAGATCTGGACCCGGAAAACGGCGCGTATGTAGACTCACTCGGCTGGGCGTATTATAATAAGGGCCTAATTGACGAGGCGCTTTTGGAACTTTTGAGGGCAGCCGCCCTGATGGGCGACGATGCCACTATACGTGATCATTTAGGCGACGCCTATTACAAAAAAGGCATGAAGGATAAAGCCATTATAGAATGGAAGAAGTCTTTTGAGTTAGATAATACACAGAAGGAAGTAACTGAGAAAATACGACAGGCCGAATAATGCAAAGACCTTCAATAGATGAATTAAACAAAAAAGCAAAAGAGATAAGAAGAACGGTATTAAAGATGCTTACCGAGGCAAGTTCAGGCCATACGGGGGGCTCTTTGTCCGTCGTAGAGATAATAATAAGCCTTTACTATTGCAAGATGAGGCACGATCCCAAAAATCCCGGCTGGCAGGGGCGCGACCGGCTGGTCCTTTCTAAAGGGCATGCCTGCCCGACACTGTACGCTGTTTTGGCCGAATGCGGTTATTTTCCAAAGACAGAATTGATGACACTTAGAAAATTCGGGACGCGCCTTCAGGGACACCCGCAGCTCGGACTTCCCGGCATAGAAGCGTCGACGGGTTCTTTGGGTCAGGGGCTTTCCATAGCCATAGGAATGGCGCTGGCGGCGCGGCTTGATAAAAAGGATACAAGAGTTTACTGCGTCATGGGTGACGGCGAACTGAACGAAGGCCAGATATGGGAAGCCGCGGCTAGTGCCGCTCATTATAAGCTTGATAATCTATGCGGTATTGTCGATCATAATAAATTACAGATAGACGGCCCCTGCGAGGAAGTTATGGATATGGGCCCTCTAAAGGATAAATGGGCTTCATTCGGATGGAATGTTCTTGAGTGCGACGGCCATAATATAAAAGAACTTATGGACTCACTCGACTCGGCCGAGCGAAAAAAGGCGAAGCCCACGGTTATTTTGGCGCATACCGTAAAAGGAAAAGGCGTATCTTTCGTGGAACATAAAGCGGAGTGGCACGGCATAGCGCCTAAAAAAGAGGAACTCGACAGGGCGTTAAAGGAGTTGGAGTAATGCTAAGCGTTAAGGGCGAACTAAAACTGGATTCTACCAGAAACGGTTTCGGGAAGGGCTTGGTCGAGCTCGGCAAAGCGAATAAAAACATCGTTGTTTTGAGCGCCGATCTTACCGATTCCGTAAGGGCGCATTGGTTCAAGAAGGAATTTCCCGACAGGTTCTTTTCTTTCGGCGTAGCCGAACAGAATATGATAAGCGCCGCGGCAGGATTTGCCCTTTCCGGCAAAATAGCCTACGCGGCTACTTTCGGAGTATTCGCGGCCGGCAGGGCATGGGACCAGGTGAGGGTGTCGGTCGATTATATGAATCTCAACGTCAAGATCGTAGGTACGCACGCCGGTATTTCGGTGGGAGAAGACGGCTATACCCATCAGGCGCTTGAAGAGATCACTTTGATGCGGGTCCTTCCCAATATGACCATGATAGTGCCGTCGGACTTTACGGAAGCCAAAAGAGCGACTCTAAAAGCGGCCGAATGGAAAGGGCCAGTCTATATCAGGCTCGGCAGGAACGCCTCGCCGATTCTTACCGAAGAAAGCGATCCGTTTGAGATAGGAAAAGGTATACTCGCCAGGCCCGGCAAGGACATCACCATAGTGGCGTGCGGCCAGATGTTTTTTGAGGCGATGAAGGCCGCGGAGATATTGGCCCAAAAAAAGATAGACGCGCGCGTAATAAATATGCACACGATTAAGCCCATAGATGAAGCGATACTTTTAAAAGCAGCAAAAGAGACGGGAGCGTTTGTCACTGCCGAAGAGCACTCTATGCGCGGCGGCCTCGGCGGCGCTGTTACAGAGATCCTTTCTCAGAACTACCCGGTTCCCGTAAAGATGGTAGGCATGGCGGGCTGCGGCCAGTCAGGAAGCCCGCAGGAATTGTTTAAATGTTTCAACCTTCTGGCTGAAGATGTGGCAAGGGCGGCAGAAGGTGCTTTAGCGATGAAAAGGCCATAAAATACAATAACAACTTGTGATAGATCAAATGAAAAACATTGAACTGTATTCTCCGGCGAAGATCAATCTGTTCCTGGATATTTTTGGAAAACGAAGCGACGGTTACCACGATATAATGACCGTATTTGAAAAGATCGACCTGTGCGACACCATCCTCCTTAGCGCACTTCCCGACGATAAAATAATCCTTGTATCCGACAGTAAAGACATGCCCCAGGACGAGACCAATCTTGCCTATAAAGCCGCGATCATTCTGAAAGAGGCCTATGGCGTCTCCGCCGGCGTAAAGATAAATATTAAAAAGAAGATCCCTGTAGCAGCGGGGCTCGGAGGGGGTTCCAGCAACGCGGCAACCGTCTTAAAGGGCCTTAATGAATTGTGGAAGCTAACATTGGGCGAAGATGAACTTTGGGGTATTGCGAAAAGAATCGGCGCAGATGTCCCTTTTTTTATTTTTAACTACTCGTTTGCCTTAGGCTTGGGCAGAGGCGATGAAATAAGCCCGATAAAGTCCTCTTTGGAGATGTGGCATCTTATAATAACCCCACCCAAAGAGGTGCTTACAAAAGATGTCTATAATGATATAAGTTTAAACTTGACAGGACAAAGGCCCGATGTTAAAATGATAATCCACGCCATCAGGAAAAGTGATTTAAAAGGCATAAAGAACGGCCTACACAACACTCTGGAACCGGTTGTAGCAAAAAAGGTTACGGATATTTCACTGGTAAAGGATTTCTTTAAAAAGATGGGATTTGATGCCGCGAAAGTCACCGGCAGCGGTCCCACTATTTTTGTCTTAACCGATAACAGAAAGGAGGCAGAAATATTAGAGAAAGAATTCAGCAAATCTTTAGAGAAGGACGCTAAAGACGGTTGGGGTATTTTCGTTGCGAAAACATTACGAGACTAATGATTAAACACAGGAGTAAAAGATGGAAATAACAGAAGTCAGGATTTTCCCGCGAGAAAGCGAAGACCGTAAGCTGAAAGCTTACGCAACGATAACTATAGATAACGCGTTCGTAGTGAGGAACGTTAAGGTCATAGAAGGCAATAAGGGCCTCTTCGTAGCCATGCCTTCAAGGAAGCTTAGAGAGGCGTGCCCAAAATGCAATTACAAGAATGCCGTAAGAAGCAGATTCTGCAACCAGTGCGGAGCGGCACTCCCGCAGGGCGGCGAACCCTCGGCTTCGCCGCGAGGCGAGCGAAAATTGGAAACTACTTCCGACGAGAACGGCAGGCAGTCCGGCCACAGGGACATAGCCCATCCGATCACCCAGGAATGCAGGGAATATATTCAGAATAAAGTATTGAGCGCGTACAAAAACGAGATAAAGAGCCCGACGCCTCCGGAGAGTTACGAAGGCGCCAGGGTGAGAAAAGATTTTCCCAAGGCCGCGCCGGCCACGCCGGCCGCTCCGGCAGCGCCCATAGCGCCCGCAGCGCCGGCAGCGCCGGCCGCGCCCGTAGCGCCGGCAGCTCCGAAATATGAGTCTCAGAAAATGACTCCTCCCCGTGAAGACGATTTTGAAGGGGATTTGGAATTATAGTCAAGCGAAGCGACGTATGCGGGATAATGGTGGCTGGTATCTTGTGGCTTTTGAGAGTTTTTAATGATTCCCAGATTAAAGAAATTACTTAAGCAGCATGATGTTACGACGCTCGGAGAGTTGTCTAAAAAATTAAAGGTCTCTCTTAGTGTACTTAAAAATATTTCAAGTAATCGCACAGCTTTCTCTTCTTTATCGCGAAGAAGAACTCAGCACAGAGTGTTTCCGAAACAGTCCGAAAACTTGGCTGAACTTATCGGTGTCGTGTTAGGGGATGGGAATATATTCGCATGTAGACGTTGTCAACGGTTAACGATGATGTCCTTAGGATATTCACCACAGGTTAGTAATAGGTATGTACGGTTAGCAAGGAAAGATCAGGTCTACAGATTTATTGCTGAAATGGATTTTGAAAGACCATTCCCATCTTTAAAAACTGGTAAGGCGTGAAGTTATTTTGGGATGTCGTCCAATGGTAGGACACGAGAATTTGGGTCTCGGTATTCTGGTTCGAGTCCAGACGTCCCAACCACTGAAACGTTCGGGCTCGGGGCCAAGGCAGGCTTAAAAGTAGAGTTCTAATCTCGTAAGGGAAATCTTGCAAAGGAGGTCAATTTTTAGTATAATCCCAACGTGGAAGATAGCGATAACATATCTGAAGAGTACAAATTATTGGCTCGCCAAGTTTACAATGATTATATCGCCTTTGGAAATCTCGAAGAGACAGCCAAAAAACACAAGATTCCTGTAAGCCTCGCCAAATCAATGATAGAAGATGCTACCGGTACTTCAACACCCTCCCCTGAAGAGCGTAAATTATCCATCCCCATTGAACAATTAAAAGAAGAATATATGAAATGCCTCTCCCTGAGGGTGCTTGCCGAGCGTTACGGCGTAGGCATAAAGGCAGTCTCTTGGGCTTTTAGAAAGCATGGCATTTCCATTATTAAACTGCATCATGAGGTAACTCTTAAGAAGATCCGTGATGAATATGCGGAATTAGTGCAGAAACTCGGACGCCACCCCACGCGCAAGGAAATTACCAAGCTTAACGGCGGAAAGCACCTTTATTTTAGAATATATTTCCAATACGGCTCTTTAAGCAATTTCAGGAAAACTTTGCAAAGCGAGTGTTAGTCGTTCAAATATTTAGATATAGGTTATTATTTTTGGCACAGATTATTTTTTGTATCTTATTCGTATGTATCAGGTTATGACTTAATTTGTTCCCCGGAACCTCTTGCCCTTAATTGACAGTACCCATATAGTATGGTATACTCTATATGTAAAAGGAGCTATATTGTAGGGAGTAATAGAGAGGTGCCACGTGGCTAAATCTAGGATTTTATCTCTCTTTTTTGTTCGTATCTTTCTTACGACTTTTATAATAGTGGCTTTGGCGCAGGCCGCGGAAGCAGCCGCCCCCGTTATAAATGTATTCACCTTGCGCGATCCCGATACCGGCTCTACGGTGTATGTAAATAACAATTATGTTCTTATTATGCTTAGCATTTCTAATTTCGATCCAGTATCCACGCAGGTGCTCCTTTCCGAATATAATGATTTCCACGATGCCGAATGGATTGACTACCCTAATCCTGTTACTTATACTTTCACAAGCATCTACGACGGAGAACGTACAGTTTACTGCAAAGTAAGAAATTCCTCCCTGCAGGAAAGCAATATTGTTCACGACACCATCTTGATGGATGTTTCCCCGCCGCGCGTCACCGCCGCATATTGTCAGGTATTTGATAATGAACATGTTGATATTGCTTTTACCGAAGCAATGAACAATATAGCGGCGCCGTCTTACTTTACAATTAATAATGGAGTTAACGTTTTGTCCGTCCAGTACCAGGGCGGGCCGTATTTCAGTTACCGGCTGACTACAAGTCCGCAGCAGGACGGTTCATCTCACACGGTAACTGTGTCCAGCAATGCAAAAGACATGGCGGGGAATTATATCGATCCTAGCGCAAGGACATACTCATATACAATGGGTTCAACAGAAGACACAACGCCGCCAGTAGCCAATGCCGGACCGGATAAATTCGCAAATGTAGGTGAGTTGATTACCTTCGACGGCTCCGGCTCAACTGATAATGTCGGCGTAACGCGCTATGTATGGAATTTTGAAGACGGCTCATCCGCTGAAGAAGGGGTGATAGTAACGCATCCATACGCATCCGCAGGTATTTACACAGCCACACTTACCGTTTACGACGCAGCGAACAATTCTGATTCAGATACAGCGCAAGCTGCAATAACAGAATCTCCCAGCGGTACATATCTTGAAGTCGGCGGGCCGAGCCCAGATTATAATACGATTACGAATGCCATGGCTAATATCGCTGAAGGCGGTACAATATATGTCTATGCAGGCGTTTATCCCGAAATAGTTCACCTCAAAAATAATGTTACCCTGAAAGGCGATAATAACGAGACCGTCATAATAAAAGGGGAGATTATAGCTGAAGAAGTCGGAGGCACAATAGAAAACTTCTCAATTCTTTACCGGAAAGGCACAATGCTTTCCTTTAACAATGCCAATTATGTCGATTTAAACCTTATGGCTGATGCAGGCATCACCGCCGTCAACTCGCCCCTTACTATAAAGAATTGTATTATTAAACCCGACCTAGACTTCATAAATTATGAAGGCGGCTATGACCCGCCGTTACAATATTACGGCAAAGGTATACAGATATGGAATATGTACGGCACTGACGATGTAGCGCCGCAAGTCGAAAGTAACCTTATTCAAGACACAGACTGTGGCATATATTACTTCTCGCAGGCCTTCGGCGGCGCAATTAACGGCAATATAAAAAATAACACATTCTATCATAACAAAGACGGCATAATCCTTCGCATGCATAAAGAGAATCCGCATATTTATAATAATATCTTTGACAACTCTATGAATTCTGCTATATTCTTCACGTATGAAGACGGCGTGCTTTTTGACCAGCGCAAAGCTAATATAAACAATAACCTCTTCAATCAGAATACCAATCACTTCTGGCTTGATTCAGAAGCAGTTCAGTTTAACTTAATCGGTATTCAGGGAAATATTGAAGACGATCCCGAATTTGTAGATCCGCTTAGTGATAACTTTTATTTAGAGCCTACTTCGCCTGCCTTGACAGGCGGTGAAGGCGGCACGCTCATGGGCGCGTATACTGAATTTGTGTCGCAGTTATTTATAGAGATACTATCTCCTCAAGACGGAATAACAATATACGCAAAACCATAAACTTAAGGAAATCGCCATGAATGCGAAAACGATAGATAAAAAACATATTATAAAAAATAGATCCCTTACGCTAGTCATAACTTTTTGTCTTATTTTATCGCTGTGTTCTATTGTATCAGCGGGAGAAAAAAAGATTGCCACCACCGGCCCTTTGCTGCTTCAGGAAATCTGCTCTGAAAACAATATGTCCTCCAACATAAAAGATATCGAAAAATCCGCAAAAACCGACAAAGGCGCCACTTCTTTCTCGGGCCTTAAAAAGGCGGCGGAGAAAAAAGGCTTTGTGGTGCAAGGACTAAAGACAGACGTCGGTAAACTTAAGGAACTGACGCAAAAAGGCTGCGTTCTTGTTGTGCTCAGCAAAAACCGCACTTATGTACGTGTTAAGGATGCATCGGAATGGACAGTTACTCTTCATAATCCTTCACGCTACCCGAAATCAAGCAGCATGCCTATAAGCGTCTTCAAGAAACAGTGGGACGGCAAGGCCTTATTTATACAGACTAAAAAACAGGCAAACGAAGCACCTCTTAACGGCATAATTTTGGCCGCATCCGCAGAAGAAGGCAGCACCGTAGAGCCTCTTAGCGGAGGTCGCGAAGAGGCAGCTTTAGTTGCGCTTTCCGGTGCGGAAATGGAAGCTCAGGCAGGAGGTGCTCCCTGTGCTAACCCGCCATGCGATACGGACGGACTACCTCCGGGCAGCGATGGAAAGACAGGGGACCCTGTAATAATAGGAAACGGAGACCTTTGTTCCGAAGAGACAGATTTTTTAATAGAAACAAGAGGTTTAATCCCGCTTGAGATATCAAGGACTTATAATGCACAGGTCGTATCCAATATCGACGGATGGGTACCAGATATTGCCGCAGGTCCCTGGTCTGTAAGAGACGGCGTATATAACGGCTATGGCGACAGAGTATTTACCACTCATACATGGGAAGACCTTACTCTTACCGCAGATATAAAAACAGTTAAAGCTGGTACTGAACAATGGGAAACCGCTTGGTTAAATTTTAGATATCAGGACGAAGCCAACAAGTACTATTTTCTTATCAAAAAAGATGGGACACTTGAATTCACGAAGAAACAAAACGGCGTGGCAACCCAACAGCAAAAAGCGTCAAGTTACAATCCTCTCAACTGGAATACGGTAAAGATAATAGCAAACGGCAACAATATAAAAATCTATGTGAACAATAATCTCGAGTTTAATTATACCGATCCTTCGCCATTATATGTCAACGGGCCTATAGCAGCTGAAGCTCGTTTTTGTTATGCCCAGTTCGATAATGTAAGAATCCAGAGCGGTACCGATGACTATTTCTATGATTTCAATACGCCCGACCGGGAGGAACCATTCGGCAGGGGTTGGTCATTTAACTATGGAATTCATATCCAAAAATTCCAAAACGGCGACGTAAGATTCGTAAGAGAAGACGGCAGGTCGCTTATATTCAGGGTAAATCCGGACGGTACATATACACCCGTGACGTGGGTTCACGATACATTGACCAAAGATGGTACAGGTTTTACGTTGCATAAGAAAGACGGCACTATTTATCGTTTTAACCTGGACGGGGTTCTGCAGCACCTCGAAGACAGATTCGGAAACCGCATAACACTAACCTATGAGACTATCTACGGCGCATTGCGTCTAAAATATGTAATCGACCCAACTAGCCGCCAGTTTACTTTTGAATACTGGCCCGATGGAAGGGTGAAGGAGATAAAAGACCCTACAGGAATTTACAAATACCAATATATCTATAACGGTATCCATCTCGTTCAAGTAATAGACCCAAGAGGGAACTCAAAGCATTACGAATACGACCCTGTTATGAATCTGCGCTCAGCGTATATAGATCGCGAAGGCAATAGATATGAATACAACTATACCTATAATGCAAGAATAGAGACGCAAAAGGACCCGGAATTAAATGTAACAACATTTGAATACTGGTGGGATACAACCCACATTGTTAATAAAGACAATGAAACATGGTACTATACATTTTACCCGATGTGTAGCGGGCTCTGGGGGATTGCGAATAATCTCGGCTCTGAGCAGACTTTTTATTGGGACGGAGACTATAATTTAACGCAACTCGATGAAGAATATGGCAAAATAACGAAGCATGAATACGACGATAAAGGCAACGTAACAAAAATCATCGACCCCGAAAACGGTGCAACCTATCCCACGATACTTCAATATGGTCCTGATTATAGCCTGGTAACCTATACCAAAGACCCCAAGGGCAATGAAGTTAACTACATCTATGATAACGGCAAACTTACAGAAATTCACGAGCCTTTAGGCAAAACCACAGTTATGACGTATTATCCATATGGCAAGATTAAGACGCTTACAGATGCCGAAGGGAACCTAACAGAGTTCGAGTACGACGCATGGGGCTATCCTAAGAAAATAAAACGTCATACCGAAACGTTAGTAATTGAAAAGAACTTTGCGCATAGCATTGTCGGTAACCTCTTAAGCGAAACCGACGAAGAAGGCAAAACCCGTAATTACACCTACGACGAAAATAACAGCCTAAAAGAAATAAAAGACGGAAGCAATAATATCTTCGTATCAAATACATATGACAAGAATGATAAGCTAAAGACTATAACTGACTCCTTAAATCACACCGTCATCTACAAATATGACTGGGCCGGAAACCAGACAAAAGTCACCGAATACGACGAATTCGGCATTGAATATACAACAGAACTCACTTATGACAATAAAAACTACCTCCATCTTGCTAAATCCGACCTCATACGCATAAAAGATCAGGAAGGTAATATAACAAATATCCTATACATAAAAGAGACAGCAGGTGATGGAGAGAGAAGGCTTATTGTTACAACAGATGCGGAAAATAGAGTTACAAAGAAGCAGTTTGATAAACTCGGCCGTCTTGCTTACTTGGAAGATGCGGCAAGTAAGAAGACATATTATACCTTTGATTATCTTAAAAGGTTTAAAACTATAGTTTATCCGGACAGCACAAGCGCTGCCTATACCTATGATAGAAACGGCAATGTTGCCACAAAGCGCGATAGGAAATACCAGACTATAACCTACCAATATGACGCTTTAAACCGCCTTGAACATAAAATATATCCTAATGCAACCCAAATCGACTATACCTATGACAAAGTAAATAATTTAAAAAATGTAGTGTCGCCAACTGGTACCACAGTTATGACGTATGACAAGCTTAATCGCCTTAAAGATGTTGCTTATCCTGAAAGCAAAACCGTCGCCTATGAGTATTACGATAACAGCTTACGCAAGAAACTGACATATCCCGACAGCACATATATTACCTATCACTACGATAATCTGAACCGCCTCACTGATATAAAAGATTCCAGCGGCAACGCGATAGCCCATTATGACTATGATGGTTTTACAAACAGGCGGCATGAGCTTACCTATCTCAACGGCGCATCCATTGATTATGAATACAATGCCTTAAGCAGAATTAAATCTATGAAGAATAAGCTTCCGGCGGGAACGGCATTTTCCCAATTCGATTATACCTATGATAAGGTAGGTAACCGTAAGACTATAACCACCAACGAAGGCCCGCATACATATACCTACGATAAGACTTACCAACTTACAGATGTAACCTATCCTGATATGCGTATGGCACACTATGAATATGACGTTATGGGTAACAGAGAGTATGCCGATGAGCTTGGCGAGCACTGGGATTACATTTTAACGACCAATGGCCTCAATCAATATGCTTCAATTGCCAAAACCAAGCATAATATAGACGTAAGCGGTACAGCGAGAGGCGATAACCCAAGCATTACCGTTAATAGCGTTAACGGCAAAATCTCAGGCGAGGGGTTTTTAGCCGAAGATGTAACATTAAATTCCGGAAGCAATGTTGTGATAGCCGCAGCGACTGATTCTTCGGGGACATTATCAGACTATATAAATCTTACGCTTGATACATCAGCACAAAAGACCTTCACTTATGACAATAACGGCTCGTTAACGGGCGTAGCCTGGAGAACAGAGCAGACTACTTATGCCCATGACTATGAAAATCGCCTTATACGCGTCATTGCGAACTCGCCGGAGGCGAGTGAAGCAATCTATAACTATGACTACCTTGGAAGGCGTATTGAGAAGAATGTTGATGGTGTAATAACCAAGTACCTCTATGACAGTGATAACATAATTGCGGAGTATGACGGCTCGAACAACTTGATAGCCAAGTACATTTATGGGCCCAACATTGACGAACCGATAAGACTTGAAAAGGATGCTGACATATGCTATTATCACTTTGATGGACTTGGGTCCGTAACTGATCTTTCTAATAGCTCAGGCAGCCACATTGAGCACTATATCTATAGTCCCTTCGGAAAAACAAAGATTTATGACCCCGTGACAGGCCTAAAGCATGACGACAGCGTCGTCGATAATTACTATAGATTTACAGCACGCCAGTGGGATCCGGAAAGTAACCTCTATTACTACAGAGCCAGGTACTATGACCCAAAGTTGGGTTGCTTCCTGCAAACTGACCCAATAGGATATTTTATGGGGGACTTGAATCTTTACAGGTATTGCAATAATAGTCCAATAAATCAAATAGATCCCTATGGCTTAAGTCCGATAACCAGTGCTGCTAAAAAAGCAGTAAAATGGGCGCTGAAAAAAGCGGCAAACAAACTTGGCACAGGGGCTGCAAAAAAAGCCATAGAAGAATTATTGAAAAAAGATTTACCACCTTTATCGCCAGAAGACATATTTTTAGAACCAGATGATATAGATGAAGCTGGAGAAAATGATATGGATGGAAACGGTACACCTGATTTTCTAGACGATTGGGATAATGATGGTGTTCCAAACTGGGAAGATGATTCTGATAAAGATGGCGTACCGGATATAGATGACGAGGATTTGCAACATCATAGAAAGAAGGATAAAGATAAGGAAGGTAAATAAGGAAGGAGATTGTAATGGATTTAGGAACCATCATTGGCTGGTATATTGGTACATTGATTATTGAATCATTAACTTACGGTGCAGCCGGTTACCTCATTTTTAAAGCATTAAAAGGAAGAGACAAATATTGGCTGATAGGAGTATTTGTGACATTTATAGTATTTGTATCATGGAATGGATATCTTTCAAATAGCATTTTTCGTGTTTTAGAAATTAGTATTAATAATAAAGCTTTTCTTAATTTTTTAGGAGAAGATGCAATAAATTTGTTTACAACTGATTTTTCTGATATTGTTATTGCTTTTATACAAGTATTAGTCGGATTTAAAATAGCTCAAGTTGTCGGAAGAAAACTACAGAA
>JAHIPI010000021.1 GCA_018894435.1 Candidatus Omnitrophota bacterium
CAAAGCCCATCGGAGTTACAATAAAGTGGCTCCTGTGACTGTTTAGCAAAAACACATGTCTCTGCTAACTCGCTGAGAGGAAGTATAGGGACTGACACCTGCCCGGTGCTGGAAGGTTAAGGGGAATTGTCATCCCCGTAAGGGGAGAAGCTCTGAACCGAAGCCCCAGTAAACGGCGGCCGTAACTATAACGGTCCTAAGGTGACTTCGTTGCCTTAGTAAAATCTAGCCATATGCTGGAAAACCTGAGTATACCTTCCTACCTCTTCATGTGAAAATCTTATTTATTTTAAAAAATAATGAAAGATTTTCTCAACTTATACGTATATATAAGTGAGGGGGTGAAAATGGAATGGTTGCAGACAATCAGCAGGAAAGGCTAATTAAATTAGGTTGGGTGGTTGGTTTTGTAGATGGAGAGGGTTGTTTTAGTATTGGTTTCGTAAAACAGCCTAATCATAATAAACGAAAAGGCTACAAAACAGGTTATCAAGTAAGCCACGAGTTCGCAGTAACACAGGGTGTGAAAAGTATAAAAAGTCTGTATATACTTGCTGACTTTTTTAGGGTTGGACAAGTGATAGTTAATAATCGACATGACAACCATAAAGAGCATTTATATCGTTATGTTGTTAGAAAACGGGAGGATTTAGTAAATGTGATAATCCCGTTTTTTAGAAGACATAAGATGCGGTCAGCAAAATGCATGGATTTTGAGAAATTTGCACAATGTGTAGAATTAATGGAGAAGAAGATCCATTTGTCTCGTGACGGTTTGATAAAGATAGCGAAAATTACTCAAACCATGAATAGAAGAAAGTCCCGCCGTAATTTAATTAGAATCCTCAGAGACCGTACGCTAGATTCGCCATAAGACTTTGGCGAAAAGATATGGTCCCATCTGCATGGCGACATGCAGGAGCGAAAAAATCGCTCGCTCAATTTAAAGTTGAGTAAGATTATAAGCGAAATTCCTTGTCGGGTAAGTTCCGACCCGCACGAATGGTGTAACAAAAGGAGCGCTGTCTCAACAGGGGAATCGGTGAAATTGTAGCAGCGGTGAAGATGCCGCGAACCCGTGGCTAGACGAAAAGACCCCGGAACCTTTACTGTACTCTGGTACTGGACTTTGGTTCGATATGTGTAGGATAGGTGGGAGGCTTTGAAGCTCGAGCGTTAGCTTGAGTGGAGCCAACGGTGAAATACCACCCTTATTTAACTAGGGTTCTAACCCGCAGCCGTGAATCCGGCTGGGGGACAATGCCAGACGGGCAGTTTGACTGGGGCGGTTACCTCAATTATGGGGTCTATGATAGGAAACTATCATAAGCAAATTCAGCTATATGCTGGAATATCTGAGTATCCTCGCATACTTATAAGAAAGTGAAAATTGTGAGGTGCAGACAATCAGCAGGGAAGCTCCGAAAGTTCGGAGCCCCTCAACGACTATACGCTGAATCCCGAAAATCGGGAATGATATAGTCTGAACTTCCGGGCGACCGGAAGCCCTTTTAGAAGGGAGTCTAGCCTCCTAAGGAATTAGGAGGCAAACAATGCGATCGAAGAAAATCGAAAATTATAAAACACAACTAAGATTGAATGCTGAGCAAAAAGAAGTTCTTATGGGCATTCTATTAGGAGACGCAACGTTAGAAACGCAAAACGGCGGCAGAACTTATAGAATGAAAATAGAACACAGCATTAGTCAAAAGATCTACCTCGAGCATTTGTATTGCGTATTCAAAGAATGGGTATTAACTCCGCCAAGACTTAAAGCTGTAACACTATCTAATGGAAAGATCTATACGAATGTCGTTTTTTCAACATTGAGCCATTCGAGTTTTAGATTCTATGCTCATCAATTCTACGATGACAAACATAAGGTAGTACCGCGGCTTATAAATCGATGGCTGACGCCAAAAGCCGTTGCTTATTGGTTTATGGATGACGGTTCGATAAAGTCAAAACAGTCTAAGGGCGTAATTTTTAATACTCAGGGGTACACAATACAAGATGTATTGCGGCTAGTAAGAGTTTTAAAGGAAAAATTTCGATTAGAATCAAAGGCACGAAAGCAAAAAGAAGGGTATCAAATATACGTCTCCGGTAGAAGCTATGAACAATTCAAAAATATCGTTTCTCCGTATATACTGCCAGAAATGAGATATAAGATACCAGAGGCTAGACGAACATATTTGCCTAAATTGTAACGGAGGTGTTCAAAGGTTTCCTCAGTGCGGTCGGCAATCGCACGTAGAGCGTAAAGGTATAAGGAAGCTTAACTGCGAGACCTACAAGTCGAGCAGATACGAAAGTAGGACTTAGTGATCCGGCGGTAGAATGTGGAATCGCCGTCGCTCAACGGATAAAAGGTACTCCGGGGATAACAGGCTTATCTTCTCCAAGAGTTCATATCGACGAGAAGGTTTGGCACCTCGATGTCGGCTCATCACATCCTGGGGCTGAAGAAGGTCCCAAGGGTCCGGCTGTTCGCCGGTTAAAGTGGTACGTGAGCTGGGTTCAGAACGTCGCAAGACAGTAAGTAAAATGACCGTTTGCTGTCTTTAAAATTGGCTATATGCTGGAAAATCCCGTGTATCTGAAGGTACTAATTTAATAAATTCGAAATCCGAATATCGAATTTCGGATTTTGTACTTCGAGTTTAAATTAGTAAAAATTCTTCAGTGGGGACAATCAGCAGGGAAGTCGTAATTGACCCCTCAGAGACTATACGCCAGTCATCTGAAAAAGATGAAGATATAGTCCGAGCTGCGTAGCGATACGCAGAGATTGGCAGAAATGTCCAATCCTCCCGCTAGCAGCGGGAAGTAACAAAACTGTCGGTCTCTATCTGCCATGGGCGCAGGAAATCTGCGAGGATACTTCCTCAGTACGAGAGGACCAGGAAGTACGTGCCACTGGTGCTCCAGTTATCGCGCCAGCGGTAAAAGCTGGGTAGCTATGCACGGAAAGGATAAGCGCTGAAGGCATATAAGCGCCAAGCCCCCCTCAAGACTAGATTTCCCTCCCCGCAAGGGGACTAAGACACCTTGAAGACTACAAGGTTGATAGGCCAGATGTGTAAGACCCGCGAGGGTTTGAGCTTACTGGTACTAATCTGTCGAAAGGCTTGACCATTTGTTATAATAGATAGAAGTACTCGATTTACTTCAATATATATTGTTAATTTTTAGATAAATAAAAATATTGCCGGTGCTCATAGCGAAGGGGTCACACCCGTTCCCATCCCGAATACGGTAGTTAAGCCCTTCAGCGCCAATGGTACTTCAGTCGGAAGGCTGCGGGAGAGTAGGTTAGTGCCGGCTTAAATTTGCCCCGTTGCATAAAGCAGCGGGGCATTTTTTTGTCTATAGTTGACGGTTTATGGTCGACAGCCTCGTATAATCGCCCTTGACATTTTTAAAAGCTTCATATATAGTATAATTTATATCCGTAAAAGCTAGAAAAACCTTTATTTAAAACAAGAGGTGAATCGTGGCGGAATATGATGCGAAAAATATAAGAAACATAGCAATATTAGGCCATTCCAGCGCTGGAAAGACATCGGTGGCGGAACATCTTTTAAGTGAAGGCGGCGCCATACCGAAGCCCGGAAGCATTAACGAAGGCAATACTGTCAGCGATTATAACAAGGACGAGATAGAACGGAAGATTTCGATAAATTCATCGGCACTCCACGTTGTCCGCGATGGCGTTAAAGTGAATATTATAGATACGCCCGGATATTCGGATTTTGTGGGAGAAGTCATATCGGCCCTTTCGGTAGTAGAGGGGGCACTTATAGTGGTGAATGCGGTGAATGGCATAGAGACGGGGACCAATCAGGCATTTAAATTTATACAGAGTAAAAATATTCCGGCAATAGTCTTTATAAACAGGATGGATAAAGAGAACGCCGATTTCAATAAATGCGTAGAAGCGCTGCAGAATAAATTCGGGAAAAAATGCGTAGTTACCGGTTATCCTATAGGGAAAGAATCGTCTTTTAAGGGCGTGGCTAACCTTCTGACAAAAGAAGGTGTAGATTCTCTCAGCGGGACAGATAAAGACGACGCAAAGCGAGAAAGCGATATGCTGGTGGAAAGTGTTGCCGAATCCGACGATGCCCTTTTAGAAAAATACCTGGACAAAGGAGAGCTTTCGACTGATGAAATCAAAGATGCCTTCCGAAAAGGTGTGGTACAGGGTAAAGTCATCCCTATCATTGCCGGCTCAACGGCAACTCATTTGGGTATAAAGGAGCTTTTAAATGCCGTAATAAATTATCTTCCTTCACCGGCGGATGCTGCGGCTAAAGAAGGCATCAACCCCAATGACAATAGCCCCGTAAGGATAGAGATGAAGAAAGACGCGCCTTTCAGTGCCTGCGTATTTAAGACGATATCAGATCCGTATGTAGGGCAAATAACCGTCTTTAAAGTATTTTCCGGATCTATCGCGGCAAATGCGACAGTGTACAATGTGACTAAAAGGGCAAAAGAAAAAATAAGCCAGCTTTCCGTAATGCAGGGAAAGCAATTAAAAGGCGTTGACGCGCTGTCGGCCGGGGATATCGGGTGCGTCATGAAACTTAAAGATACTGGAACCAACGATTCTTTAGGCGATGAGAAAAATCCTATACAATTTCCGCCGATAAGTTTTCCGGAACCGGCAATGTCATTTTCCATAAAACCAAAGACGCAGGCGGACGAAGACAAAATATCAAGCGCCCTACATCGCCTTGTTGCAGAAGATACGACCCTTAAAGCGGTGAGGGATGCCCAGACAAAAGAAGAAATAATATCAGGAATGGGCGACCTTCATTTAAATATAGTCATAAACCGCCTCAAGGATAGGTTTGGGGTGAGTGTTGATATCGGGACACCCAAAGTGGCCTATAAAGAGACGATTATAACAAAGGGCGACGCACAATACAGGCACAAAAAGCAGAGTGGCGGCGCAGGGCAATTTGCTGAGGTTTGGCTGAGGGTAGAACCGCTCCAGCGGGGCGAGGGATTCCAATTTGTCAGCGAGGTCGTAGGCGGTTCCATTCCGGCGCCGTTTATAGTGAGTTGCGAAAAAGGCGTGAAGACCGCGCTCGATAACGGCAGTTTGGCCGGCTATCCGGTGGTTGATGTGAAGGTTGTGGTGTACGACGGAAAGACGCATCCTGTCGACTCGAAGGACATTGCGTTTCAGGTGGCTGCCAGGCATGCATTTCGCGAGGCATTTTTAAAAGCAAAGCCGATTTTATTAGAGCCTATAATGGATGTAGACGTGACAGTGCCCGATGAATATATGGGGAGCATCACGGGAAGCCTCAATTCAAGACGCGGCAGGATTCTAGGTATGGAGCCAGGTGAGGGAGCGCAGACTATTAAGGCAAAAGTGCCGCTCGAGGAGATGTATAAATACGTAAATGAATTGAAGTCTATTACGGCAGGCAGGGGAACATATACCATGAAGTTCTCCCATCATGAACAGGTGCCGTCTAATGTAGCCCAGAATATTATTCAGAAAGCGCAGGCGGCAAAAGTGGAGGAGAAGGAAGAATAGTCAGTATTTACAAAGTAACTTTTGCGTGGTATAATTGAGTAAATAAGGAAGGTAAAAAAATGTCAGGACATTCGAAATGGGCTACGATAAAACATAAAAAAGCTGCAACAGACTCTAAGAGAGGCAAGCTTTTTACCAAGTTGATAAAGATGCTTACTGTCGCGGCGAAAAACGGAGGTGGTAGTCCCGATACAAACCCTTCTTTGCGCTTGGCGATCGATAAAGCCAAAGAAGCAAATATGCCGCAGGATAACATAGAAAGGGCGATAAAAAAGGGCACGGGAGAATTGCCCGGTGTTTCATACGAATCGGTATCTTACGAAGGCTACGGCCCGGGCGGTGTCGCTTTTTACGTAGATGTGCTTACGGATAATAAAAATAGAGTGACCGCCGAAGTAAGGACTATATTTTCAAAAATCGGCGGCAACTTGGCCGGCGCGGGCGCGGTAAGCTGGCTCTTTGAGAAAAAAGGGCTTTTTATAGTAAACAAAAAAGACGCGTCCGAAGATAAATTGATGTCCATAGTGTTGGATGCGGGCGCAGAAGATATGTCGGATGAGAGCGAGACATATGAGATCAAATGCCAGCCGGTGGATTACGAAAAGATAAAAAAGGCGCTGGATGAAGCCAATATCAAGACAGAGTCCGCCGAAGTTACCTTTATACCGAAAACCACAGTTAAGGTAACGGGCGATCAGGCAAAGCAGGTGTTGAATCTGGTCGAGCAGCTCGAGGATAACGACGACGTGCAGAACGTATACGCCAATTTTGATATACCGGATGATATATTAGATAAAAGTGCGTAAGTTTCGGCTCATTTATGAAAATACTGGGTATTGATCCGGGTTTAGGTATTACGGGCTATGGCCTGGTGGATGATACTGCCGCAGGCGCTAAGCTTATAGAGGCGGGCGTCATAAGGACATCAGCCGACAAAGGCATAATGGCCCGGCTCCTCAAAATATACGACGGCCTTTCCGAGATAATAGAAGAATACCGGCCCGAAGTTATAGTAATAGAAAAGATCTATTCTCATTATAAACATCCGCGAACCGCAATTTTAATGAGCCACGCCCGCGGTGTCGTATGCCTTCTCGCGGGAAAGTATAACCTCGAACTTATTAATTACGCCTCCACTCACGTAAAGAAAACCATAGCCGGACGGGGGCACGCGAGTAAAAATCAGGTTGCGGGTATGGTAAAGACGCTTCTTTCCTTAAAAGAAGTGCCGAAACCCGAAGACGTTACCGATGCCCTGGCATTGGCTATGAGCCATCTGGACTTCATAAAAGTAAAAAGGCGGTATAAATGATATCCCAGATATCCGGAAAACTGAAGCAGAAGAAGAATAATGCCGTATGGATAGACGTAAACGGTATCTCTTACGAAGTCCTTCTGCCGGGTGTTGTGATGAAGAAGGTAGAGTCCGCCGTAGATGGAAACGGCTGTATAACGCTAATCACTTATCATTATTTTCAATCAGACCCATCGCGTTCTATCCCCGTGCTTATAGGTTTCTTGAGCGAAATAGAAAAAGAATTCTTTGAAAGGTTCATAACTGTTTCGGGTGTTGGCCCTAAAGCTGCCTGTAGGGCCATGGAATTACCTTTTTCCGCAATAGCGGATGCCATAGACAAAGGCGACATATCCATACTCAAAAGCCTGCCGGGCATAGGCGAGCAACGGGCGAGAGAGATAATAGCAAAACTGCAGGGCAAAATAGGCAAATATGGCCTCATACAGGATAAGGCAGTTTTAGGTGAGATATCAATAGAGGAAGATATTAAAAAAGAGGCCCTCGATGTACTTACTCAGCTTCAGTACGCGAAATCGGAAGCAAAAACCATGATAGAGGACGCACTTAGCAGGAATCCAAAAGCCTCATCTTGCGAAGAGCTGCTTAATGAAATATATAAGCAAAAGCAGAAGCGGAAAAAAGAGGACATAAAGTATGCCGCAAGATAACGAATCTCCGAAAAGAGAGAGATTAATAGGCCTGGAAGAGGCAGAGGAAGATGTTCTTAGTCTATCCCTGCGCCCGAGCTCTCTTTCGGATTTTGTAGGGCAGAAGAGCGTAGTTGATAACCTCATCGTCGCCATAAAAGCCGCAAAGAAGAGGAGCGAGCCGCTTGAACATGTACTCTTTTCAGGCCCCCCGGGCCTTGGCAAGACTACCTTAGCGTACATAATCGCTCACGAAATGGGCACCAAGATGACTTCTACGAGCGGGCCGGCAATCGAACGGCCAGGAGATCTTATTGGGATATTGACCAATCTTTCAGAGGGAGATGTCCTGTTTATAGACGAAGTCCACAGGATGCCAAAGATTGTGGAAGAATTTTTATATCCTGCGATGGAAAATTTCCAGATAGATTTTATAATAGATAGAGGGCCTTACGCCAAAACGATAAAATTTAACCTTAAACGTTTTACTCTTATAGGCGCTACCACGAGATCCGGGCTTTTGAGCGCGGCCCTGCGCGACAGATTCGGGATGTTTTATCATATGGATTTCTATGAACCCGGCGAACTTGTTAATATAATAAAGCGCTCCGCTTCTATTCTTGGTATACATATTGACTCGGATGGAGCCCTTGAGGTCGCCAAAAGAGCGCGCGGAACTCCAAGGATAGCGAACCGGCTTTTGCGGAGGGTGAGGGACTGGACGGAAGTGAAAGCCGACGGTACCATTATAAAAATGATCGCCGAAAAGGCGCTTAATGATCAGGGCATAGATACTCTGGGGCTTGATTCGGTAGACAGAAAGGTGATAAAATCTATAATGGATTTTTATAAAGGCGGGCCTGTCGGCATAGAGTCGCTTGCCGCTACGTTAAACGAGGAAGAAGATACGATAGTAGATGTAGTCGAGCCATTTTTACTCAAGATAGGATTCTTGAAGCGAACGTCGCGCGGCCGCGAATTGACGGGCCTCGCGTACGAACACATGGGCGTTTCTGTAAAGCGTTCGCCTCAAAAAGAGTTTTTATAATGCGGGTACTATTACATGTCTGCTGCGCACCATGCTCCATCCATCCCTCACAGGAACTATTAAAAGATAAATCCGGGCATGTTACCGGTTTTTTTTATAATCCGAACATACATCCCGCCGGAGAATACGAAAAGAGGCGCGCTGCCCTCATAGAGTATTCCAAAAATGCTCATTTTGATGTTGTCTTCGACAAATACGAGCCGGAAGTTTTTTTCAGTAAAATAGGTATACGCACCCAGGCACCGGAGCGCTGTAAGCTTTGCTGGCAAATGAGGCTTGAAAAAACGGCCGAAAGTGCCAAGGCCGGAGGGTTTGACGCCTTTACCAGCACGCTTTTGGTAAGCCCCTACCAAGACCAGGAAGAGATCATAAGAATAGGTTCAGAATGCGGGGGGAAATTCGGCGTTGAATTTATATCTGCCGATTTCCGCGGCGGTTTCAGAGAGGCACAGGAAGAAGCGAAGGCTCGCGCCTTATACAGACAGAAATACTGCGGTTGTGTATTCAGCGAAAAAGAGAGATCAGAGAAAAGATGCCGGAAATAAGAAACCTTACCCGCCTAATTTATTGTTTGACATTCTTTCTTGCCGTGTGTCCCTGTGCGCAAGAGATGGCTTTTGCTGCCCCGGCTTCTTCGGGCATAAATTCATACGTGGTAAGAGTGGCGGTAATAAATGATGCATCCGAAGTGGAATTGAGGGTCAAGGGGCGTTACAGCATACATGCCCTCCCTATGCTTGAGATGCTGCGAGAGGACTCTAATTTAAACAAATGCCGCATAGTCCCTACCAATAGCGGCCTCTTGATGGGTGTAGAGGCTTTTAATATTTACGGGATCAGGATAAAACCTATCGGTGCGGCAACCATATATGTAAACGGCCGGAAATTCAGGGGCGATATAGACGTGGTGAGAACCGAGAAGATGAAGCTTTTGGTGATCAACCACGTTGATATAGAGGATTATGTAAGCGGGGTTCTGTATCACGAAGTATCACACCTTTGGCCCATGGAAGTACTTAAGGCGCAGGCGATTGCGTCGCGAACTTTTGCTGTTTATAAGACTATAGAGTCGCTCGGACGCGATTATGATTTGACAAACGATATATATTCGCAGGTTTACGGCGGCAGGACATCCGAAAAGTACAGGACGAGCAGGGCTGTAAGAGAGACGAAAGGAAAGATATTGATATACAAGGATAAAGTCCTGCCGGCTTATTTTCATGCTACGTGCGGAGGCCATACGGAAGACGCATCTTTATTATGGAATGTAAATATGCCGCCGTTAAAAGGAAAGCCGTGTTCGTATTGCCAAAAATCACCGCACTTTAAATGGACAGCGACCATTTCCCTTGCCGATATAGAAGGAGGTCTCAATAAGGCCGGTTATAAAGTGGGCGGTATAAAAGATATAAAGATATTGTCCAGGGATAATTCCGGCAGAGTTGCTCAAGTCGGTATTCCAAATACACTTGGCGAGGAAAAGATTCCCGCCAATAGATTCAGATTGGCTGTGGGGCCCAATATCTTACGGAGCGCCAATTTCGACGTGGTACTAAGGGGGAAATCCGCACTTTTTACCGGAATAGGCTGGGGGCATGGTGTAGGCATGTGCCAATGGGGCGCTTATTATATGTCTAAAGACGGATTCTCCGCAGCGGAGATACTAAAGTTTTATTATCCGGGGGCCAGCATAGCGAATATGAAGTATTTGTTAGAAGAAACCAATGAATAAGCTTAGCGATTTTGACTACGACCTTCCTAAGGAACTTATAGCGCAGTATCCCGCCGAATCGAGAGATTCCTCCCGAATGCTTGTGCTTGACCGAAGAAGCGGCAAAATCACGCACGGAAGATTTTCGGATTTCCCCGGCCACGTTAAGAAAGAGGACATATTGGTGCTCAATAATACCAAGGTCATGAATGTGAGATTGGTAGGCCGCAGGTTGACAGGAGGCCGCACTGAGATATTCCTTACCGAAAAGATCGAAAACAGGATATTTAAGGCACTGCTTAAGCCATCGTCCCGCATAAGGGAGCGAGACGAGGTAATATTTGACGGCTCTAAATTAAAGGCCAGAATACTCGCGAAGAAAGAAGGAGAGAATGTCGTTGAATTCATATATCCGGGCGGAAATATAGATCAAGAATTGGGGCGTATAGGTTCGGTACCTCTTCCGCCTTACATTAAAAGAAACGCTGAAGCGCTTGACAAGGATAGGTATCAGACAGTTTACGCCAAAGAAGATGGGGCGGCTGCTGCTCCGACGGCAGGGTTGCATTTTACGGACAAGGTGCTTGAGGAGATTGGCCAAAGGGGCGTGAAAACAGCGTATGTAACGCTTCACGTGAACTACGGCACCTTTGCGCCGGTGAAGACGGAGGATATAACCAGGCACAAGATGCACGGTGAGGAATTTCGGCTGGGAGCTAAGGAGGCTGATGACATAAATGCCGTTAAGAAATGCGGCGGCAGGGTGTTTGCCGTTGGGACAACCTCGGTTCGCGTGCTGGAGACATGTGCCAGAGGCAATCAAGTTGAGCAGCAAGGCGGGAAAACGGACATATTTATCTATCCGCCGTATAAGTTTAAAATTGTCGATGTGCTTTTGACGAATTTTCATTTTCCGAAATCGACGCTTTTGATGCTTGTTTCGGCTTTTGCGGGTCGGGAGTTGGTTTTAAAGGCATACAAGGAGGCGATTCGCGAGCGCTACCGGTTTTTTTCTTATGGCGATTGCATGTTAATAATGTAATATTATGTTTAAGATAATAGCAAAAGACAAGAGTACGAAAGCAAGGGCCGGGGAGCTGGATACACCGCACGGCGTACTGAAGACGCCGCTATTTTTTCCCGTCGCGACACAGGCGAGCGTAAAGACACTTTCTAACGAAGATGTCAAAGCGTGCGGTTCCCAGGCGATTCTATCCAACACCTATCATTTATATCTACGCCCCGGCATAGATATTTTAAAGAAAGCCGGCGGGCTCCATAAATTTATGGGATGGGACCGGCCCATCCTCACTGACAGCGGCGGATATCAGGTATTTAGCCTCGCCACGTTGATGAAGGTGAAGGAAGAGGGGGTGGAGTTTCAGTCGCACCTGGACGGTTCAAAACATTTTTTGAGCCCGGAAGATGTTGTAGAGCTTCAGTTCGGATTCGGCAGCGATATCATAATGCCGCTTGATGAGTGCGTCCATTATCCGGCAGAAAAGGATTATGCGCGCTCGTCGCTAATGCTTACAACGGACTGGGCAGAGCGGTCAAAAGTAGCTTTTGGGGACGTGTCACTTTGGGACACTCCGCAAATTAGGAAGCAGGATGGTGCGGAGTGTCCCAAAGTGACACGTCCCCTTCTATTCGGAATAGCGCAAGGAGCAACATATCTGGATTTGCGGAAAGAGGCAGTAGAAAGATTGGTAGATATAGGATTTGACGGTTATGCGGTGGGAGGGGTCAGCGTAGGAGAACCGGATGAACTTGTGGGAGAAGTCGGTAACTATACTTTGGAACTCCTTCCGGAAAGATTCCCTCATTATTTGATGGGCGTAGGTACGCCTATCGATATTATAGAAGCAGTTTCGAATGGCGCCGATATGTTTGACTGCGTCATGCCTACCCGAAACGGCAGGAACGGAAGCGCTTTTACAAAAAAGGGCAAGCTTGTACTGCGAAACGCCGTTCATGTTGACGATTTTAGCGTCATAGAAGAAGGATGCGGCTGCCTTACATGTAAAGGGGGCTACACCAGGGCCTACATAAGGCACCTTATAGGGGCCCATGAAATCCTGGGTCTCCGGCTAGTTTCGTTGCATAATGTCTATTTTTATGTTAAACTTATGGAAGATATAAGAAGCGCTATCATAAGCGGCAATTTTAGTAACTTTAAGGACGGATTATTAAAGAATTATAAATAGCGGTTGCGATGACCCGAAAAATGATTAAACCAGGAAAGGAGCAAAAATGACACCTCAACAGCCCACACTCGGCCCTTTTATAGTAATGGGCCTAATATTTTTTATATTCTATTTTCTCATAATAAAACCACAGAGGCAAAAGGAAGCGGATCACCAGAAAACGCTGAAGGCGCTCAACAAAAATGACGAAGTAGTTACTATAGGCGGGATCTACGGCACCATTATAAACGTAAAGAATACGAGCGTAGTCCTGCGCATAGCCGATAACGTAAAGATAGAAGTGCAGAAGAATGCTATAGCAGGCCTGCAAAAGACGACAACAGACGTAGCAGCTATAACAAAAGAATAGTAAGGATAAATTATGCCGCAGAAGATATGGCAAATACTGGAAGGTAACA
>JAHIPI010000022.1 GCA_018894435.1 Candidatus Omnitrophota bacterium
TCACGCCGCCCTATCGTATAGAAGTGTCTCCATAAATGATCCTTCGCTCTATGCCCTTGACGTGCTTGCTACTATTTTGGCGAGCGGGGAGGGTTCGATCCTCACCAAAGAACTCCGAGATAATAAGAAGCTCGCATATTTTATATCTTGTTATAACTCCACTTTGCGCCGAAACGGTTTATTTTTCATATCTTTCATAGCAGAAAGCGGTAATGTAGCGCTCGCTATTTCCGAAATATTAAAGATACTTGAGGGCATAAAGAAAGACGGTGTGGCGCGCGCGGATTTAGAAAAGGCTAAGAAAATGGCCGCCGTGGATTTCCTTGAATCTTTACAAACGGCCCAGGGAAGGGGAATGGACCTTATTTCAAGCGAGGCCCTGACGAATGATTATAATTTTTCGCAAAAATACCTTGAAAGATTGAATAGCGTAAGTACTGAAGATATTAAAACCGCCGCCGGTATTTATTTGGATGAAAGTAAGCTCAATGTAGCGCTCATTATGCCGGAAGGTTTCGGCTCCGAAAACGAAACGCCTGTAGGCGGAAAAATGGAAAACAATGTCCGCAATATAACGCATCAGGCATTACCGAGCGGCGTACGCGTAATAATATGCGAAGATCACTCGCTTCCTATATGCACTATATCGGCGATGTTTCTTGGCGGTGTCCGATTCGAAAGTAAGGATTGTAACGGCATATCGAACCTGGCGTCGCGTCTTATGCTCGACGGAACTTCCGAGCGCAATGAAGAAGAAATCAAGGCCGCTATAGAATCCCTTGGCGGTAGCATACACAGCATAAGCGGCATGAACAGCTTCGGCATAACTTTGAACTTTGCCTCAAGTGATTGGAAAAACGCACTTGAGATACTAAGCGATGTCATAAAGCATCCGGTATTTGACGAAATCAAGATAGATAAAGAAAAGGCACTTGCCCTGGCGGCAATAAAGGAGCGCGACGACAGCATAGTGGAATACGGCCTCCTTCTTTTCAGGGAAAACTTTTTCAAAGACAGCCCTTACAGCCGGCCGGTCCTTGGGCATGCCGAGACTGTAGAGGCTATCAATAAGGATGGTATCCTGAATTATTACGACTCTTTTACCCAGCCTTCACTTATGGTGATTACGGCTACAGGCGACATTGATAAGGAAGCTTTTATTGCGGAGGTTAAAAAAGAGTTCGGCTCCGCGAAACAGGCCGATACAAAGCTGCCCGATATACCTGTCAGCCTAAACGCAAAAACGAGAGATGATATAAAGAGCTCGATGGAACGGGAGCAGTCAATAATACTGATCGGGTTTCCTGCGGTAAAGATAACCGACCCCGACAGGTATGCTTTCGAAGTAATAGACTCCATAATGTCAGGTTCTGACGGACGTCTTTTTAATAACGTGCGGAGTCGCTTAGGTGTTTCTTATTCACTCGGGTCTATTTTTATGCCGGGCGTAGATCCCGGATGCCATATTTTCTATGTTATTACGTCAGCCAAAAATATAAGCGTGGCCAAAGACGCCATCCTTAAAGAAATTAAAAGATTAAAGACCGAATCAATACCGGAAAAAGAGCTCGATGCCGCAAAGCGTTACCTTATTGCCAAAAACATAACCGACATTGAGGAAAATGCGTCCATTAACTTAAAAATGGCCCTTGATGAGCTGTATGGCTTGGGTTACAACAATTTCGAAACATATAAAGACAAAATATCAGCCATTACCCCGGGCCAGATCAAGAGGGTGATCAATCAGTATTTTAACACCGATGACCGCCTTATAGTGACCATATACGGCAAGGAAGGGAACGGGGAATAGGATCGTGTTCGGAATATCCACATCATGGAATTACGCAAGGCACAGCAATGCGAGGTCCATGATCGAAGAAATAAAAGCGATAGGTGTAGATTCGGTAGAGCTGAACTTCAAGCTGACAAAAGAGATGGTGGATGAAGTCGGCAGGCTTGTTGATGAAGGTTTTGTAAAAGTCGCAAGCGTACACAATTTTTGCCCTGTTCCTCAGTTCGTTGCGATAAAAGATGCATCGCCCGACTATTATTCGCTGGCATCTCTCGATGCGGCCGAAAGAAAAATGGCCGTTTCTGAGACCAAGCATACTATAGATACCGCCTGCCGCCTAAAGGCAAAAGCGGTAGTGGTTCACGCGGGCAGACTGGACATAAAGGATAGAACCCGAGAGCTCGGAAAGGCCATTGAGGACGGCATAGATCCCAGGGCATTGATATCCGCCATGCAGGAAGAAAGAGAAGGTGCCTTGAAGAAGGGTTACCTGGACTGCCTTCTTGAAAGCATAAAAGAACTGCTTGCCTATTCGAAAAAGGCAGGGATAAAGATCGGGCTTGAAAACAGGTTCTATTTTCGGGAGCTGCCTTCTATAGAGGATTTTGACGCGATATTCGATATGTTTAAAGACCCGGATATATCTTACTGGCATGATACCGGCCATGCCCAGATATACGAAAATTTAAAACTTCTGCGTCACGAGGATTATCTTAACAAATTCGCGCATCGGCTTTTAGGAGTCCATTTGCACGACGTAAAGGGAGTTATAGACGACCATAACGCGCCCTTTACGGGCGATTTCGATTTTTCTATTTTAAAGCCGTTTTTAAACAAAAATGTAATAAAGATTTTAGAGCCGCATGCGCCGGCCCAAAGAGAAGATATACAAATCGCTATTAAGCGCCTAAAGCAATTATACGGAGAATAGAATGTCGGTAATACGGGAACCTGTCGTCGCCGGACAATTTTACCCGGACACAAAATCGGAACTCGAAAAAATGCTATCGGGCCTTACGGAAAAAGCGAAAAAGGAAAATGTAATTGGCGCGATCTCCCCTCATGCCGGATATATCTACTCCGGAGGCGTAGCGGGTAAGGTGCTATCAAGATTGCCTGATCGGAAGACGTTCATAATTATTGGGCCCAATCATACGGGACGCGGAATGGCATTCAGCGTATTTCCCGAAGGTAAATGGCGCACGCCGCTCGGGCTTGTTGACGTTGATTATGATATGGCGAAGCGGCTTATACAAAATTCGGATCTTTTTGAAGCCGATGAAGCGGCGCATGCCTATGAACATTCCATAGAAGTCCAGATACCGTTTCTGCAGTATTTGATGAAAGATTTTAAGATACTGCCCATTATCATAAGCAGTACGGATATGGTGAATCTAAAGCGGGCCGGAAAAGATATTGCGGAAATGGCAAAAACGGAGGGAGTAAATTTTTCTATCATAGCGTCGAGCGATATGACTCATTACGAAGCGCAGGAGGCTGCCGAAAAAAAAGACAAGGCGGCGCTCGCGTCCATATTGGAACTTGACGAAAATAAATTGGCCGAAAAAGTCGCCGGCATGGATATCTCCATGTGCGGAATAGCGCCGGTAATCGTGATGCTTTCGGCCTCGAAATATCTCGGGGCTAAAACGGCCGAATTGGTAGATTATAAAACAAGCGGCGAGGTGTCCGGCGATTACGCATCCGTCGTCGGCTACGGAGGTGTAATAATAAAATGAGCATAGGAAATAAAATAGCCTCTATATTCAAAAAGAAAAAAGTGGCGCTGGTTCTGGGCGGGGGGTCCGCGCGCGGAATGGCCCACATAGGCGTACTCAAAGTACTTCAAATCGAGAACATAAAATTTGATCTTGTAGTAGGGACGAGCATAGGCGCTTTTATCGGGGCGAATTATGCCCTTGGCAATGATATTGAAGGCGCCGAGAAGATGGCATTAAAGTTCAAGGCCGCGGAAAACCTCGATTTCACCATACCTCCTACAATGGGTATCATAAAGGGCAACAAAATATACGGCATAATAAAATCTATGCTGGGAGACAACACATTTTCAGACCTTAAGATACCCCTTGCGATAGTAGCGACCGACATAGAAAACGGCGAGGAGGTCGTATTTACAGAAGGGCCGTTGTGCGATGCGGTAAGGGTGAGCTGTTCGTACCCGGGAATATTCGTGCCGCAGCGCATCGGAGGGCGATTATTAGTTGACGGCGGCATAGTAAATACGGTACCGGTAAGCATTGCCCGTCAGATGGGCGCCGATATAGTGGTAGCTGTTGATGTGGGCTTCTGTGTAAACGTGGGAGAAATAAAAAGTATTTTTTCCGTAATATTTCAGACATACCAGATTATGGGCGATGAACTAAACCGTCACCAGGCAAAACAGGCCGACATAATAATACGGCCTGACCTGATAGGCATAGATCAGCTCGCTTTTGACAAAGCGATGACGGCTATCGAAAGCGGCGAACGAGCAGCCGTCGAGAAACTTCCGGAAATCAAAAAGAAATTAGGGGTGCGGCCATGAATAATGAACAGGATAACGATAAAAAAGCGATGGTGCCTGACTTCGGCCTTTTTATTTCGAGCTTGTCTATGCAGGCGCTAATTCTACTGGGCGAGATCGACAGCCCGCTTACTCACAAAAAAGAGATAAACCTGGACCAGGCAAAATACGTTATCGATACCATCGCAATGCTCAAAGATAAAACCCAAAGTAGTCTCACCAAAGAAGAGCTCAGCTTTATGGACAATATACTCTACGAATTACGAATGAAGTATACAGCAAAATCGGGGAAATTATAAGATCATGAATTTTACCTTATTTTTAATACTTGCGGGAGTGTGCGCGGTTCTTTTTCTTACTATCTATGCCTTCTCCAGGCATATAAAAATGATAAATTCTACCGTTTCTGAGCAGTTAAAGGAGATAAACGACAATTTGAGGGCGCATTTTGTGGATAATTCGCGCCTTACGCAGGAAAGAGACCATCATATAGGCACCCGGCTGGATAATACGACACGGGTAGTAGGCGATGTTAAAGAATTATTAGGGCGCGTAGAAGAATCTAGCAGGCGGATTTTTGAAATAGGCAAGGACATATCAAGCCTGCAGGATATCCTTCGGGCACCGAAGATACGCGGCGGTATAGGGCAGTATTTTTTGGAGGATCTCTTAAAGCAGATATTGCCGAAGGAGTATTATGCGCTTGAATATGAATTCAAGAGTAAAGAAAGAGTTGACGCCATAATACGCCTTGCCGGGGGCATGGTTCCGGTAGACGCCAAATTTCCGTTAGATAATTTTAAAAGAATACTCAGCGCGAAGGAGGATAAGGAAAGAGAAGCTTTCAGAAAATGTTTTATAACGGATGTTAAAAACCACATAAAAAAGATATCCGAAAAGTATATATTGCCGGATGAGGGGACTCTTGATTTTGCGCTTATGTATATACCGGCGGAGAACGTATACTATGAAACCATAATAAAAGACGAAAACTTAGGTAACGAGACCGGCGTATTCCAATACGCAACATCAAAAAAGGTGATACCTGTCTCTCCCAGCAGTTTTTATGCTTATCTCATGGTTATACTGCTCGGCCTGAAGGGTATGACCATAGAGCGCCGCGCAAAAGACATAATGCAGCATCTTGCGCGGATAAGAGGAGAATTTGATAGGTTTTCTGATGACTTCGGCAAGGTGGGACGGCACATAGACAATGCCAAATCCGCCTACAAGGAGGGCGAAGGACATCTGGTAAAGATAAGCGACAGGTTGTTAAAAATAGAACTGCCTGAATCCTCACCGGGCGAGGTTAAAAAGATCCCCGAAAAATAGGCTTAGCCCGCTTGCCCCATTTGATATTGACTCCTGCGAAACTTTATGCTATATTAATTGCTCTATTAAACACTGTAATATAATATACTAATTTTATGAATGCAAAAACATGGATCTCTTCGCTTTTTAGGGCACTTGTCAGCATTGGATTAATATTTGCCCTTATCTATATCATGCGAGACAGCCTGCCGGGAATGATGGCCACTTTGAAGCGCGCTTCGCCCTCCCTATTCATATTAAGCGCGTTGGTGTATCTAGCGGCTATGCTAATAACCTCTTTTAGGCTGCGCATTCTGCTTGCCTTACAGGGAATCAAGATGGCGACCGTGGATGTATTTCGTCTAAATCTTGTCGGGTGCTTTTTCTCGAGTTTTCTTCCCACATCGGTTGGCGGCGATATAGTGAAGGCATTTTACATCTCGAAAGAAGCCAAGCGAGCCACACAAGCTTACACATCTGTATTTATAGACAGGTTCCTGGGCATGTTTACCATATTCCTTATTGCGCTGACAGCCCTTATTTTAACAAAAGATACATCGGGGTTCCGCCTGACATGGTTATTAGCTATACTTATAGCGGGCAGCCTTTTGTTAATGTTGGTATTGTTCAATAAAAAACTGGCGAAGAACTTTTCGCTTCCGATAATGTTTTTAATACCTGCCAAAATAAAGAATGAAATAAAGAACGTTTATAACGCCTTGCACAATTACAAAAACCACAAAAGAGAGATATTCGATTGTTTTGTGCTCTCGGCAATTGGGCAGATTGTTGCTTTTTCGGCGGCATATTTTCTTGCACTCGGCATTAAGTCCTACATACCTCTGAGGCTCACTCTTCTGGTCATGCCCGTCTCTTCAATAGTAAGCATGCTGCCCTCAATAAACGGCGTAGGCCCCCGGGAGATGTCAATAGTATTTATGCTCAAGCCCTTTATAGGCGAGAGTGCCGCAGGCGCTATAGCCTTTTTATGGCTGGGATTGGTCTTGTTGGCGGCATTACTCGGCGGTATCGCATATATGTTCATGGGCCATTACAAGCTTAATATAGAAACGATAACCAAGATACAGGAAACCACCCTTCGACAAGCTCAGGATGGTTCGTAGCGTGGCGAGCGAAGTCGAACCATAATCGAACAACAATAGTCGGCAAGGAAGAGAGGCGGCGATGGCAAAGATCCTTGTGATACACGGACCGAATTTAGACCTTTTAGGCAAACGTGAAACGGATATCTACGGAAAAACCGATTTAAAAACCATTAATACCGCTATATCCGAGAAAGCGAAGTCGCTTGGAGTAGACGTAGAAGCCTTCCAGTCAAACCACGAGGGCGAGATAGTTGACAGGATAGGTAAGTCGGAAGGTATTTTCAGCGCGATAGTCATCAATCCCGCGGCGTACACACATACGAGCGTTGCAATAAGGGATGCTATAAGTGCCGTAAAGCTTCCCGTCATCGAGGTGCATCTATCAAACATCTATGCGCGCGAAGAGTTCAGGCAAAAATCACTCATTTCACCCGTAGTCAAGGGCACGGTATCCGGATTCGGCCCGGCGAGCTACTTGTTAGGGCTTGAGGCCGCGGCAGAGATGTGTAAACCCCGTTAACGGGCGAAGAAGGTCGAATAATGCACTGCCAAAGAAGGATTTCAGAGCTTACAAGAAGGATGAAAAAAGATGGGCTCGATGCCTTTATTGTCAGCAAGCCTGAAAATATATTTTATTTAACGTCTTTTCTCTCGGATAGCATCATACTTGTAGTAAGCCCGAAAAAGAAATTCGCCATAACGGACTTCAGGTATGCGGAAGCCGCCGGCAATAAGGTGAAAGGATTTGAATTAATAATCCTGGGTAGTAAACTTAATACCTTTTCCCAAGCCATATCCGCGGTGCTGGAAAAGAGTAGAACTAAGAAGGTTGGATTTGAAGCCTCTTCGCTGACTTTCTTACAGTATAAAAATATAAAGCTCGCCCTTAGAAATAAGGCGCTTCGTCCGTGTACCGATCTTTTGGAGTCGCTCAGGGAAATAAAAGATTCTGGCGAGATTGATACGATAAAGCGGGCGTTTGCCATTACGAAGGAAGCGTTAAAAGAGGTAAAACGCGTTCTCAGTCCGAATATTACCGAGCGAGAAGTAGTGCTGCGCATAAAAGAATCTTTTATCAGACAAGGCGCTGAGGGCGCAGCATTTGAGCCTATAGTAGCGACTCAGCCGGGTGCGTCCGAGCCGCATTATAGCGCCAAAGCTAAAAAGTTAGGAAAAGACAAACCCATTCTTGTAGATTTGGGAGCCAAATATAACGGTTATAATTCCGACTTGACAAGGGTATTGCCATTGGGTAAAATGAACACTAAATTTACGGCATTATATCAAATATTACTGGAAGCCCAGAAGAGGGCAATGGACATAATACGGCCTGGCGCAAGGATATCCGATGTGGACAGCGCTGCCAGGCAATATATTGCCGGCGAAGGTTTTGGCCGGTTTTTCGGCCATTCCCTGGGCCATGGTATCGGACTTGAGGTCCACGAGAAGCCCACAATAAGCGCTAGAAACACAGGTTTGTTGCGCGAGGGAATGGTCTTCACAGTAGAGCCCGGCATATACATACCCGGCTGCGGCGGGCTAAGGTTGGAAGATACGGTTTTAGTGACAAAGAAAGGTTGCAGGACTTTGACTCATGATATCGATAAATGAATTAAGAGGCGGCATATTTATAAAATGGGATGGTGAGTTGTATATTGTTGTGAATTCGCAACATTACAAGCCGGGCAAAGGAGGCGCCTTTGTCAGGTCTAAGTTAAAAAGCATCAGGACGGGAAATACTATCGACCGGACCTTTCGCCCAGCTGATCTCATAGAGGAGATATTTATCGAGGAAAGAGACTACCATTACATGTATTACGACGGCCTGTATCATTTTATGGACAACGAGACTTACGAGCAGACAGCGCTTCCGGAGGCAACAGTCGGAGAAGCGGCAAAGTATTTAAAGGAAAATGTGCAGATTACCGCCCAGATACATGACGCCAAGGTGTTGAGCGTAAAGCTGCCCTTATTTTTAAAATTTAAGATTGTAGAAACAGAGCCGGGCGTAAGAGGAGATACCGTAAAAGCCGGCACAAAGAGCGCCAAAATAGAGACCGGCGCCACAGTCCAGGTGCCGTTATTTATAGAGAACGGGGAAATTATAACTGTAGATACCCGTACCGGAAAATACACAGGCCGAGCATAAATTTTAAAGGGGTGTTTATGAATATAAAAGAAATCAAAGAAGTCATAAATCTTATGAACGATAACGGGTTGACAGAGATAGAGCTGGAAAAAGACGGACTCAAGATACGGCTCGTGAAGGGACGCGAGGGCATGATTGAGACGAGCGTGCTGGATAGAGGGGCAGAAAAAGCGATCCCGGCGTCGAGCGTCCGGCAAATGCAGTCGGAACAAGCAGCGGCACTTGTGAAATCCAAAAATCTGGAAATAAAATCGCCGATGGTCGGGACATTCTATGCGTCACCTTCTCCGGACGCCCCTCCTTTTGTCAAGGTGGGCGACAATGTGGCGCTCGGCCAGGTAGTATGCATAATTGAGGCCATGAAGCTCATGAATGAAATCAAATCAGAGATAAAGGGCAAGGTAGCCGCTGTTCTAGTAGAAAATGCCGATCCGGTCGAGTTTAGTCAAACATTGTTTCTAGTCGAACCGGTATAAGGAGATCGCATGTTTTCTAAGATACTGATAGCAAATCGCGGGGAAATAGCGCTCAGGATAATCCGCGCGTGTAAAGAAATGGGTATAAAGACTGTAGCGGTCTATTCGGAAGCAGACGCTGAATCCCCGCACGTTAAGCTTGCCGATGAAGCCGTATGTATAGGGCCGGCGCCAAGCGCCAAAAGCTATCTTAATATACCGTCCATTATAAGCGCCGCTGAGATTACGGACGTCGAGGCAATACATCCCGGTTACGGATTCCTTGCCGAAGACGCTCACTTTGCCGAAATATGCCAGTCGTGCCAAATAAAATTCATAGGGCCCTCCCCTGAGAGCATAAGGCTGATGGGAGATAAGCTGGCGGCAAAAAACACCGTCAGGCGCGTCGGCTTGCCGGTAGTGCCCGGAACAGACAAGGTAATAAAGACAAAAGAAGATGCCCTCAAAGTCTCCAATAAGCTAAAATATCCTGTTATCGTTAAAGCGGCGGCGGGCGGCGGCGGGCGCGGCATGCGAATATGCCACAACGATGTGCGGTTGGTAAGCGCTATTCTTACGGCACAACGCGAAGCGGAAGTCGCTTTTGGAAACCCTGATATTTACATAGAAAAATACATAGAAAAACCCCGCCATATTGAAATACAGCTTTTAGGGGACCAATACGGCCATATAGTATATCTGGGAGAACGTGACTGTACTATACAAAGGCGCCATCAAAAACTGATCGAGGAGACGCCCTCGCTTGCCGTAAACGAAAAACTGAGAAAAAAGATGGGCGAACTAGCTGTAAAGGCCGCCAAAAGCGTAAACTATTATAGCGCCGGAACTATAGAATTTCTACTGGACAAAAGTGGCGAGTTCTATTTTATGGAAATGAATACAAGGATACAGGTGGAGCATCCGGTAACCGAGATGGTCACGGGTATTGACCTTATAAAAGAGCAAATAGCCATTGCTAACGGAAAACACCTTACGATAAAACAGGAAGATATTAAACTAAACGGGTGGGCAATCGAATCGCGCATATACGCAGAAGACCCTGACAATAATTTCATGCCCTCTCCCGGCAAAATAACCGAATATGAAGCGCCGGGCGGCAGGGGCGTACGCCTGGACACGCATGTCCACTCCGGGTTCGAGGTATCACCTTACTACGACTCGATGATAGGCAAGCTCATAACCCACGGAAGGACGCGGAAAGAGGCGATAGATATAATGAAACGGGCTCTCGAGGAATACAAAATAAAGCCAATAAAAACAACGATACCGCTTCTTAGGAATATCTTCAATAATCCTATGTTTGTTAAGGGTGATATTGCCACTGATTTCTTGAGCGGTTTAGAGGAGGAATCCAAAACATGAATACGGGATATCCTGGATATGACAACATACAATTGGGAGATATACGGCTAGATAATGAAGTCATAAAAAACATTGCCATAAAAGCTGCGACCGAGGTGCAAGGTGTGCACGAACTGCAAAAGGGCCGTATACGGGATATGTGGAGCACCTTGACAGGCAAAACGTCCGCTATGGGAGCCCGGCTTGATTTTCGCGGCAATACTGAATTGAGTATAAAATTGAATCTTACGGTTGAATACGGAGTCAATATAACGGACGCCGCCTCCGCCGTGCAGGAGAACGTAAAAAAAGCTGTTGAGTACATGACAGGACTTAACGTTATCAATGTAACCGTAAACATAATCGGGATGCACTTGAGAAAATAGAGAAGGAGGGTGGGCAAAATGAGAATATTCAGCGGATTTACTATGTTTTTCTACACGGTCGTATTTTTGGCAATAGGATGCGGGCTTATTCTCCTGGTTCTGAACAGGGTACCGATAAACGATTTTGAGCGCGCCATGGAATACCTGTACAATAACATGAATCTCAGGATAAGTATCGGCTTGGTCGGGCTTTTAATAATCATGTACAGCATTGTGGCGCTGCAGGTCGCATTGGGAACCATGCAAAGAGAAAAGACCATCGCATTTGAGAACCCCAGCGGCCAGGTTACAATATCGCTTTCCGCTATAGAAGACTTCATACGGCGGACATCGGACCACATGCCGGAAGTAAAGGAACTGCGCGCGAATGTTACGGCAGGTAAAAAAGGGATAAATGTAATAAACCGCGCGGTCATCTACTCGGATACCAACATACCGGAAGTAACCGAGAAGATACAAGGTATGCTCAAGAATAAAATCCAAGAGATGCTCGGCATTGAAGAAGCTATAAATGTAAAAATACATATCGCTAAGATTGTGCCCGCTGAATCGCCCGAGGCGAAGAATCAGAAGGCGCGCGGAAGGGATGATAAGAGGACTCTCTTTCGCGGAATAGAATACGGAAATACTTAAAAAGGAGAAGTTAAATGGAGAAAATAGGCGTATTAACAGGAGGCGGAGATTGTCCCGGCATAAACCCCGTAATAAGAGGGGTGGTAAGGGCTGCCCTGAAAGATAACAAATACGAAGTAATCGGGCTATTAGACGGATGGCAAGGTATGCTGACAAAAGAGCATGTAAAACTTGATCTGAATTCTGTCTCGGGCATACTCCATCGTGGCGGCACCATACTGGGAACGAGCAGGACAAACCCTTACAAAAAAGAAGGCGGTCCCGCAAAATGCATTCAAAACTTCAAAGAGCTTAAACTGGATGCGCTTATTGCGATTGGCGGAGAGGATACGTTGGGCGTTGCCAATAAGCTTCACAGAGAAGGACTTAATGTAGTGGCCGTGCCAAAAACTATTGATAATGATTTATCAGCTACTGACTTCACGTTCGGCTTTGACACCGCAGTAAATATCGCTACGGAAGCAATAGACAGGCTGCATACCACGGCAGAAAGTCATCACCGCATAATGGTGGTTGAGGTCATGGGCCGTCATGCCGGATGGATCGCGGTATATGCCGGGATTGCCGGAGGTGCCGATGTCATACTTATCCCCGAAATACCCATAGATATAAACGAAGTGGTCACCTTACTCGAGAACCGAAAAAAACGCGGAAAAAATTTCAGCATCGTAGTCGTCGCCGAAGGCGCAAAATTCAAAGATGACAGCATGGTCATACAGGAAGAAAAACTGGATACCTTTGGCCATGTCCGACTCGGAGGTATAGGGCAGGTCTTAAGCGACCAGATTGAAAAGATGACCGGATTCGAGACAAGGGTAACGGTGCTAGGCCACATACAAAGAGGCGGATCGCCCACAGCGTTTGACAGAGTGCTTGGAGCCCGTTTTGGCGTTGCGGCTGTGGAATTGATCAAAAAGAAGAAATTCGGAAGAATGGTAAGCCTTAGCGGCGTCGACATTATAGATGTGCCGCTTGAAAAAGCCGTAGGAAAACTAAAGACGGTGGATATGGGCTTATACGATGTTGCCAAAATATTCCTAGGATAAAACCGCTATGAAAAAAAATATAGAAGAGATAATCAACTCGAGCATTGAGGTTAAAAAACGGCTTCTTGAAAAAGAGCTGTCCAATTTGGAAAAGACCGTTTCCGTGATAGTGGATTGCATATCTCGTGGCGGCAAGATACTTCTTTTCGGAAACGGTGGAAGTGCCGCTGACAGCCAGCACATAGCTGCGGAATTTGTCGGCAGGTTCCGCGCGGAGCGGCGGGCCTTACCGGCCGTGGCCCTTACTACGAATACTTCTATTCTGACGGCACTATCCAATGATTACGGCTATGACATTTCTTTCAAGCGGCAGATCGAGGCTTTAGGCAATAAAAATGATGTCGCCATAGCAATTTCAACAAGCGGTAACGCTAAAAACGTAATAGAGGCTGTCAAAGAAGCGAAGCAAAAAGGCGTAAAAACCATTGCGCTTACAGGCAAGGGCGGCGGTGCGCTTGCAAAATTGTGCGATGTTGTGATAATAGTGGCATCGAACGACACCGCTCGCATTCAGGAAACCCATATTCTTATAGGCCACATAATAGCCCAATTGGTTGAAGAGGCTTTTACTGATAAAGATGACGCCAAAAAATAGAATTAAATCTCTCCCCAAACTGATCAGAGCGCTGAAACCCTTAAAGAAAAAGGGCAGAAAAATCGTTTTTACTAACGGCTGCTTTGATATTTTGCATAAGGGGCATGTCAGGCTTCTCGAAAAAGCAAAGTCTCTGGGAGATGTGCTGATCGTCGCGCTTAATACGGATGCGTCGGTAAAAAAGATAAAAGGGCAAAAACGTCCGGTCACCAAGCAGAATGACCGGGCTCTTATTATAGCCGCATTGCGGCCGGTCGATTTCGTAACTTTTTTTAATGAAACCACTCCGGAGAAGGCAATAAAGAGAATATCGCCCGATATACTCGTAAAAGGCGGGGATTGGAAAAAATGTATGGTAGTAGGCGCCGGTCATGTGATGTCTAAGGGCGGGAAGGTCTATTCCGTAGATTTCGTCAAGGGCTATTCCACCTCCGGACTTCTAAGGAAAATCAAGCGTTCCCAATGAAGAAACCGCTTACCGGCAGAATAGCGCGGATAATAGACGCGAATACAAACAGGCTGACAGAAGGGCTTCGGGTCTGCGAAGATATAGCAAGGTTCATACTTGATGATAGGCCGGCTACCGAGCACTTCAAATCGATCAGGCATAGGGCATCCTCGGCTTTAAAAGGGCTTGGCGGCGACAAAAAGGCCATTATGCAATTCAGGGACTCGGATGGCGATATAGGAAAACTGAGCATAAAAAGCGAGAAAAGGCGCGGCACCGTAGCGGATGTATTTAAAGCCAACATAAAACGCGGCGAAGAATCGATGCGTGTACTTGAGGAATTTGCA
>JAHIPI010000023.1 GCA_018894435.1 Candidatus Omnitrophota bacterium
AATACTTCGACTCTCTTGGGCTTATATCACTACTGGATGAGTTGCGAAGGATTCAATTAACTACACGAACCGCCGTATACGGAACCGTACGTACGGTGGTGTGAGAGGACGGCAAGGGAAAACCTTGCCTCCTACTCGATAACGAGGTATAATTGGAAAGAAGGAAGTCCCTCGGCTTCGCTCGGGACGATTTGCAAACGTGTGAAAGTTAGAACAAATCGGAGGCGCAAATTGGACACTCGCATAAAAAACAGTATTTCAGGCAATCTTGTCATCCAGCTTTTAAAGAGGAGCCTGTTGCCGATATTTATAATCGTTATAGTGGGCACTTTGTATTTTTTCCATTTATTCAAGTTTAAGGCCGCTCTCAGTGTCGATGCAAACAGGCTTATTTCAAAGGCTCTCCTAATATTTTCCGTCTTAGTTATAACTTTGTGGGTTCAGAGGATATCGTCGGCGTTTTTTGCCTGGTATTCCGCGCACATCGCTCCAAAGACCAAAAGCAATCTGGACGATGAATTCATGCCTTTGCTAAGAAAGCTCAGCAATATCTGCATATGGATAATAGGCCTGCTTGTTATATTGACTAATCTTAACATCAATATCGGAGCGCTTATAGCGACATTGGGCGTGGGCTCTTTAGCGATTGCGCTGGCGGCGCAAGATACTATCGCGAATGTCATTGCGGGATTTCTTATCATGCTTGATCGGCCTTTTCGCATAAATGACGAGATTAAACTGCCCTCCGGGGAAAAGGCAAAAGTCCTGGACATAGGAATCAGAAGATCCAGGTTCCTGAGCCTCGAAGATAACGCTATAATCATAGTACCCAATTTAGACCTGAGCAAATCAAAAATAATTAATTTTACTTATGGTAAAGAGAGACGTGAAGTTTAAAGGCGTAATATCGGACTTAGACGGTGTTTTGGTAAACACCGTGCCTACGCATTTTAAGGCGTGGAAGAGGATGTTTTCCGAACACGGCCGGAAGTTCACGTTCAAGGACTATAAGGAGAAAGTGGACGGCATCCCGCGCATGGACGGGGCAAGGGCGGTATTGTATAACCTTTCTCCCGATGAGCTTTTAAAGGCCGCAGATAGGAAGCAAAAATATTATCTGGATTATATAGATAAAGAAGGTGTCACAGTATATAAGACAAGCGTAGCGCTCTTAAAAGACCTGAAAGCGCATGGCATAAAAATAGCGGTGATCTCTGCCAGCAAAAATTGCGGCTTTATATTGAAAAAGACCGGCATAAATAAAATTATAAACACAAAAGTGGATGGAAATGATATAAAAAAGGGCAAGCCCGACCCCGAGGTATTTTTAAAGGCGCTCGGAAAACTGAAGTTGAAAAAGTACGAATGCGCCGTCTTTGAGGATGCGTATCTGGGCGTAGAGGCGGCAAAAAGGGCGGGTATTTTTACTGTGGGTATCGACCGTTATAATAACCCCAAAAGATTAAAAAGGGCCGACGTAATAGTGAGGGACCTGCGGGAGATGAAATACGGAAAACTGAAGGAGTGTTTGGAAGGATGAAGAAGCTTTATTCCGATTATATAAATGATGAATTTTGGCTGATAAAAGAAGACGGCTGGGAGAAGTCATTACAGAAGATAAGAGAATCCCAGCTCTCGCTCGGAAACGGCTATTTGGGCGCAAGAAGCGTTCTGGAAGAACTGCCTTACGACTCGACTCCGGGGACATATGTTGCGGGCATTTACGATAAGATGGGTTCCCAGGTCGCCGAACTGGTCAACCTGCCTAATCCTATCAATTTCAAATTCAGCATAGAGGGTGAAAAATTTGATTTGGTAGCCATGGATTTCCTTGAGCATAAGAGAGCCCTCAACATGAAAAAGGCGCTTTTGACCAGGCATACCATATATAGGGACAGCAAAAAACGCTGCTACGATTACCAATCGCTGAGATTTGTATCGCTTCATGATAAAAATATCGGCGCTATGCAGGTAGCCTTTACGCCGCTAGACTCGAACTGCGAGCTGGAAGTAAATACCGGCATAGATACGTCTATTTATAATTCCGGAGGCATCAGCGAAGGCAGAAAGAGGCATTTCCGCATAAAAGAACTGGCGCAGTCCCGCGACGCCGGCTATATCAGGATAAATACCCTAGATAAAAAGCACGAAATTGTATATTGGGCGGGTTTTTACTACGAAATCGACGGTAAAAAGGTCTTTGCAAAAGACAATTTTTTTACCCTTAACCTGAAACAGAACCAGACAGTTATATTTACCAAGGTCTTTTGGATAAAGGATTTTCCGTACGAGGAGAATCGTAATGATTATAGAGAAAGCACTTATAAGATGTTCTGCAAGTCTTTTCGCAGAAGTTTTAGAGACCTGCTTGATGAACATGTAAAAGCATGGGAAAAGCTTTGGGATAAAGCCGATATCCTTATAGGAGGTACTGCGAACCTGCAGCAAAACCTGCGTTTCAATATCTACCATATGCTTATAGCGAGCCATTGCGACAACGGATTTTCAAGTATCGGCGCCAGAACCTTAAGCGGCGAGGGTTACCACGGCCATATCTTCTGGGATGCGGAGATATTCCTCATGCCTTTTTATCTTTTCAATTTTCCGAAGGTGGCAAGGAACATGCTTCTTTACAGGTATAGGAGAATAAACGAGGCGAGGAAACTGGCCAAAAAAGAGGGCTTCCGCGGCGCGAAATTCCCATGGGAATCGGCCGATACAGGCGAAGAAGAGACGCCGGAATGGGCGCGAGACATAGACAGGACGATTATAAGGATTCACACCCATCAGATGGAGCACCATATAACGAGCGATATCGCCTACGCGCTATATAAGTACTACGTCGTTACGAATGATGAAGATTTTATGGAAAAATACGGCTATGAGATGCTTTTTGAGACGGCGAGGTTTTGGGCATCGAGGGTGGAATATAACGAAAAGAAGAGAAAGTACGAGATCAATCGCATAATCGGCCCCGACGAGTTTCGCATATCGGTAAATAATAACGCCTATACCAATATGATGGCAAAGTGGAACCTTGTTACGGCCTACAACATGCATTGTAGGCTGAAGAAAAACCACTGCTTATATAAAGACCTTAAAGAGAAGCTGAATTTGAAAGAAAAAGAGGCGAAAGAGTGGAAGAAGATCGCCCCTAAGATAGCCATTAATGTCAATAAGAAAAAGGTTATTGAGGAATTTGACGGTTATTTTAAACTGCGAAAGGTCATTCCCGAATTTGCGGATGAAAACGGCATACCGATTTTGCCTCCCAAGTTAAAGGCGAAAGACCTGGGAAAGACCCAGCTGGTAAAACAGGCAGATGTCCTTATGCTTCTCTATCTTCTAGATGACGTATTCAGTTCAAAAACAAAAATCGCAAATTATGAGTTTTATATGCCAAGGACAGTACATAAGTCCTCGTTAAGCCCTTCCATACACGCCATTTTTGCCTCTTTTGCGCGGGATATGAACAAGGCGTACAATCTTTTTAATGTCAGTCTTCGTACCGATATAAGCAATCTTTTCGGAAATACCCACGAGGGTATTCACGCCGCCGCTTTAGGCGGGACTTGGCAGGCGGTCGTTTTCGGATTTGCGGGAGTAAGTATCCAAAAGGAAAAATTATTTATAAATCCGCGCGTACCGCAGACATGGAAAAAGACGATCTTTTCCCTGCATTGGAAGGGCAATACGGTGAATCTGGAGCTGGCGAACGACGTCATTAAGATAAAGATCGATTCCCGTAAGAATAAGGATGTAAAAATAGGCATCTTTAATAAAATTAACTCTCTCAGGACAAATAAAATATATGTCTTCAAAAGACGCATTCCCGAATATCAAAGAAGGACATATCATTATTAGAGAGGAGAGATGATGAAGGAAAAGAAATTAAGCATTGCCCAGTTTCACTGGGGATTTCCGCCTATAGTCGGAGGCGTAGAGTCGCATCTGGATACGATCCTGCCCGAAATGAAAAAATTCGGCCATGCCGTCAGCCTACTTACGGGCTCGGTAGAAGGCGTAAAAGGCCAATATAAGTATAAAGGAATAGACATCTACCGCACCCCTCTTATGGACCTGAACTGGCTTTACAAAAGAGGGCTTGAGGCCTTGGACGAAGAGCTCTACCAGAAGTTCTCCTCTTTTTTAAAAGAGTCAAACCCGGATGTTATCCATGCGCACAATATGCATTATTTTAGCAAGGTCCACGCCCACACCCTGGAGCGCCTGGCCAGGGAGAGAGGCATACCCCTAATCCTGAGCGCGCATAATACTTGGGACGATATCCTGTTTTTGGAACTGACCCATAAGATAGAATGGTCTCATATAATCGCCGTAAGCCATTTTATAAAAAAAGAAATCCTCGGCATAGGAGTCGACGATAGAGACATCACGGTCATTCATCACGGGGTGGACGAGAATGAATTTAATCCCAAAAAGAACACGGCAAAGGTTTTAAGCAAATATCCCCAGTTAAAAAATAGAAAAATCATATTCCATCCGGCAAGAATAGGCCTCGCCAAGGGCTGCGACGTAAGCATTAAGGCGCTGAACTTTGTGAGGGAGAATTTCCCGGATGTCATTTTAGTCCTGGCCGGCTCCAAAAATATCATAGATTGGGGCGAGACCCAGCAAAAGGATATTGCTTATCTGGTGAATCTCATAAAACATTTTAAACTGGAAAAGAATATCCTTATAGACGCTTATACATTGGAGGAGATGAAGGAACTCTACGCCTTAAGCAATGTCTGCATTTACCCCTCCTCAAGCCTTGAGCCTTTCGGATTGACCATGCTCGAATCCATGGCGTCGGCAAAACCGATAATCGTCACGAAGACCGGTGGGATGCCCGAGATAATAAAGAACGGCATAAACGGATTTGTCATCCCGGTAAAGGATTTTGAGGCGCTGTCGGAGAAGATAATACTTCTTTTGGCTGATAAACGCCTGACAAGACGGCTCGGCACAACCGGCAGGCAGATGGTGGAATCTCAATACACAAAAGAGAGAGTGACGCGCGATATTATCTCTGTCTATTGGAAGGCGATGGGTAATCATTACGCATATTGAACCATAGATGAAAAGAGCATTATTTCTAATTGCGCCATTAATTATATTCGTTACAACCCCGTCCCACGCCTATGAAGACGGTGATTTTCAGATTTGGCATACTGAAAACCAGGATATGAAACTCACCGATCACGCGAAGTTAACCGCGGAAGAGGAATTCCGATGGGGAGACGATGCGCGCGAACTGTTTTATCAGCATTACGACTTCGGCGCAGTATGCACCATAAATAAAAATTTGGATCTCGGAGTAAATTATAGGCTTATTTATGAAAAAAAGAGCGGAGAGTTTAAGCCCGAAAACGTCATACATGCTAATGTAACTCCCAAACTGGACCTCTGGGGGTTTAAGTTTGAAGACCGCAACAGATTCGCGTACAAGTACTTTGATTATCAGGACGACTACGCCCAATACCGCAACAAACTTGCGATAAAATATCCGTTCCCCCTTTTCAAATTAAAATTGGAGCCCTATGTAGCCAATGAAATGTTCGTTGATTTTAAGGATAAAGGCGGCTTTACGCAAAACAGGCTTTTTGGCGGGTTGGGAATAGAGATACTAAAGGGCATGAAGGCGGAATTGTATTATATGTTCCAATGTAAGAAAAGTTCTGGCAAGTGGAAAGATGCCAATATCTTCGGCAGTAAATTCAAGATAGCATTCTAAAAGAGGCCTATATGATGATCATCATTCCCTTTATCCCCTGGATTCTATTTTGGGTTATGCTGGCCGTGCACATGCCCGAAGCGGCTGCATTAACGTCCGGCGCGTTGGTGCTTATTCTTATAATCTCCGATATAAAAAGGGGAAGGCAGGTAAAAAGATTTCTTTCACTGGTATATGAGCATTATTCCGCGCATAAGCGAAACGGCCGGGTTTGAGCTGGGTTCCGGTATATTCATAAACGTAGCGCTTCCGGAGGAAGGCGC